>JAFTKE010000118.1 GCA_017456045.1 Oscillospiraceae bacterium | reverse complement strand
GGTGTAGGAATCGGGATCCGTGGTATCGTAGTAGGCATGGAAGGTGGTGTAACTGCCAGAGCTGGAAGCCACGGAATAGTAGGAATCGGTGTAACACCAGTGGTAATACAGATAGCCCACCACAGCATCGGAGTTGACCACCGTCTTGGCCGTAGAAGTTTCAGAAGCCGTCACCTTGGAGGACTTCTTGTTGTACTGGGTATACAGGCTGCTGCTGGTGGAGAAGCCGGAGGGCCACTCAGACACATACTTGACAGAACCGCTGCCGCTCTGCACCCAGGTGCTGGACTTCAGGGTGTAGCCCGTGGGAGCGGTGGCGCTGGTGGAAGTCTGGGTCTGGTAGTCGGAGTAGCGATACTGGGTCTGGCTGTTGAACAGGCTGGCGTCCATACCCGCAGGGATCTCCTCGATCCAGGAGGAAGCCATCTGGTCGGCAGTCATGGAGTAGCTGTCGCCGCAGGAACCACAGGTCATGGTGTACTTGGCGTAAGCCGAGCAGGTGGCCTCAGTCTTCACCGCATCATAGCTGTGGCCGGTAGCACCGAGGGTCACAGTCTCCACATTACCGCAAGCAGAGCAGGTCCGCTTCTGGTAGCCGTCGGCGGTACAGGTAGCCTTCACCGTGGTCCAGCTGCCGTAGGAGTGGCCATCAGCACCGGTGGTGGTCTCGTTCACCAGACCGCAGGTGGAGCAAGCCTGGACGGCCTTACCAGGCTCCGTACAGGTCCCCGCCTCCACCACCGTGGTGGTATAAGAGTGGCTGCAGCTGGACTGGTCCACACTGGAGGACACCACCATGAAGTATTCGCTCAGCAGCACGACCGTCCCGGAATCATAGGAAATGGTGGTGTTGCTGGTGGCATAGTAATTGGTGTAGGAAACAGCGATCTCATAGATATGGGCCCCGGTCCCCAAAGAACCAAAGGAGGTATTATAGTCGATGTCGCTGTTCACCAAAGAGTACCTGTTCCCGCTGACCGAGTCGGAGTAGCCCGTGACCGCCTCACCCCCCGGGGCGAAGCCGGAGTAGATGTAGCAGCTCGCGGTGTCCAGTCCGCTATACTCCGATGCGATGGTGCCGGTAACACTGAAGGTATTGCCGCTTACATGGCCATTGGGCACATCATAGTCCGTAAAGGTGATGTCCGAGGTGATCTGCTCCACGAAGGTGGTGTCCCCGGCATACAGATAGCAGCTCTCCCCCAGATCCGACTCCACACGGTACCAGTAGTTGCCATAGCCGTTGAGATACAGTCCCGTAGCGGTATAGGTCTGGCCCGCCGTGGCAGTACCCAGGTTGACAGAATCGGCATCGGTGCTGACGCTGCAGGGCTGGGAATTGATCGGCGTGGCGGAGTCGATGGTGATCTTGCAGTGGGCAGGATAGAAGGTGCAGGAAGAGGCATAGCTCTCCACATACTCCGGCACACCGAAGTACAGATCATCCACATATCTGGTGCGCACGAACACACCAAGGCCCTCTGCGCTGCCGCCGTCATTGGTGTTGCCTTCCACCGTGGTCACATAAGTACCGTCAGAGTCCACCACCAGGCCCACATGGGACCAGCTTCTGGTGAAGAACAGGTCGCCCCGCTTGGGCGTATAGTTGTAGCCCATGAAATAGGAGTCGTTATCACTGCTGGAAGCCAGCGTCGATCCACCGGCATAGAAGTTCACTTTGAAATAATAAGAGCCATGACCGGCTGCTGTGGATCTTTGCAGGATCGACGTGGGGACATTTGCCATCTCCGCGCACCAGGACACGAAGGTAGCGCACCAGGGCGCATATTCACCGCCCACAGGCATCCCACTGTTGATGTAGTTATGATACCAGTAGTTATACTCGGTATAATTGTTGTAACTGCCATCATCGGCACCGCCGGTGTCACCGGTGTAGCTGCCCTCGGCGTAACCCGCCTGAGACAGGGCCACATTGATGATGTCCACCCGCTGATCACCCGTCAGCTCCACATCCAGCAGTGCGGAATAGTAAGAGCTGGCCTGATATGCCGACGAGGGCGTATAATTCGGCGTCACAGCCTCCGCCACCGGCAACGCCCCAAAAAGCATCGTCGCGCACATACAGACGACCAGCAAGACGCTGATGATCCGTTCCATCGTCCTTTTCATGATCTGACCTCCTATTTTCGCGATCCATCTGATAAAAACAGGAAATAATATCCTTCGCCAACCATTCTACCACAAACATCCACAAAAAGAAACACTGGATCAGGATTTTTCTGATAAATTTTGACCAACACCCGGAAGCGTCCTCCACGGTCCTTCGAAAAAAGCGCCCCGTGTACCGTATCCCCCGTCCATCGTCCCCACCCTTTACAAATCCCCCAAATCGGGATATACTATCTAAAAACGAAAAAGGATGATACCATGCCGGACTCCCCCCCCCCCTCGAATATGCCCCAGCTGCTGGCCCAGTTGGAACGCCAGGCCGGTGACCAGCCGATCCTGCGCTGCCTGGAGGATGGCACCCCCAGGGAAATGACCGCGCCCCAGTTCTATGGTGCGGTCCATCGTCATGCCGCCGTGCTGGCAGAGCTTTCGGGGAAGCATATCGGCATCATCGGCCCCAACATCCCCCATTGGCTCATGTGGTTTTGCGCTGTCTTCAAAGCCGGAGCCGTGGCGGTGCTGCTGAGCCCGGACCTGGATCCGGAGCAGCTGGCCCAACGGTCCGCCCAGGTGGACCTGTCCTGCCTGATCTACCATGAAAGCCTGTCCCAGATCGTATCCCAGGCGGATCTCCCCTTCCGGACGATCCCCATGGATCACCAGGCCCCCAGCGTCCCGGCCCTCCCTGCCGATCCGGCCCCCGAGAGCCTGGCCTGCATCCTCTTCACCTCCGGCACCACCGCGATCCCCAAGGCGGTGATGCTGTCCCAAAAAGCCATGGTAGCCAGCATTCGCCACAACGTGGTGGGCCTGCCCTTCCGTGCCCAGCTGACGGTGCTGCCGCTACACCATGTGGCGGGCTTCGCCACGGTGCTGAACACCTGGTATCTGGGCCGCATGGTATGCCTGGGCCAGGATATGCGTTACCTGTTCCGATATTTGCAGCGCCTGGAGCCGGACTACACCCTCCTGGTGCCCTCCCTCCTCCAGACCCTGGTGCGAAAGCTGCGAAACGGCGGTCCTAACGGACGAGACCTGGGCTGGGATCTGCACCTGATCGGCTGCGGCGGAGCCCGGTTCCAGCCGGAAGTGATCCAGATCCTCAACGACCACGGCATCCGTGTCCTGCAAAGCTACGGTGCCACAGAGCTGGGAGGCCTGGGCTTCGACACGGAGATGACCCCCCACTGCGCCGACACCATCGGCAAAGCCCCCCCTGAGATCCAGGTAAAGATCCGCGACGGGGAACTGCTGCTGCGGTGCGAGTCCATGATGATGGGCTATTACGGCGACCCGGACGCCACCCGTGAGGTGCTTGACGACGGTTGGTACGCCACCGGCGACCTGTGCCGCCAGGATGGAGCGGGCTACCTATACCTGCAAGGGCGGAAACGGGACCTGATCATCCTCTCCGGCGGCGAGAACGTCAGCCCGGAGTGGGTAGAGAGCCGCTTGCTCACCTGCCCCCAGATCCAGGAAGTGATGGTCACCGGGGAAGACGACCTGCTCTGTGCCACCATCCTCCCGATCGACGACTCCCCCTCCACACGTCTTCAGATCCAGGAAGCACTGGACCGCTACGACCGCAGCGTCCCCACCTACCATCAGATCCACCGGATCCATTTCACCCAGACCCCCTTCCCCCGTACCCCAAACGGCAAACTGATCAGGAGAAAAACGCCATGACCATCACAGAATTGAAACGACAGATCCTTCGCACCGTCCAGGACGCCACCGATGCCGCCACCCCCATCACAGCCGAGACCCATCTGATCCGGGATCTGGGGCTGTCCTCCGTAGAGACCATGATGATGGTCACTGACCTGGAGGACCAGTTCGGCATCAAGATCCCCACCCGATCCCTGCGGAACGTCCAGACCGTCTCCGATCTGACCCAGGCCGTGATCGACGCGTTACGATGATGAGACCACAAAAACGACCGGAGCTGTAAGAAAAGTCCGTGTCATCGCGAGGAGACCCCTTCGGGGTCGGCGAGGCGATCTGCTGAAAGTTGCAGAATGTTGTATTTTTACACCATTCTCGTAACTGATGGAGATCGCCACGTCGCTGCGCTCCTCGCGATGACATCGTTTTCCTACAGCCCCGACTTAAAAAACAAGGACGCGCTGATGCGCGTCCTTGCTCAGGGTGTCAAAAAAACCACTGGCGCGGCAGCGCCCTTGGCTTCCCCCGGGGGGAAGCTGTCAGAAATGCCCGGTACGGGCATTTCTGACTGAAGGGGAATGCGGGCAGAAATGTTACGAGTTTATAAGCATTCCAGGCTTTCTACAAACCTTCACGTTTCGCCGTTCCCCTTCCGACCCGGCTTCGCCGGCCCACCTTCCCCCCGGGGGAAGGGATGTGGCTTCGCCACTAAGCGCTTTTTTGACACACCGAAAACAAGGACGCGCTGATGCGCGTCCTTGCTTTATTTTGGGATCCTTACTTCACGGTGATGGCGATCACATTGGTGTACTCACCAAAGGTCTTCTTGCCATCCACCTCGACATAAGCACGGATCTTGAAGTAGTAGGTAGTACCACTCTGCAGATCGTACTTGGTGTAGGAAGTGGCGGTGCCATCAGTGATGGACTTGATGATGGAGAAGCCACTGTCAGGAGAGGTGGACATCCAGATCTGGTAACCGGCAGCGCCGTTGACAGCATCCCAGCTCAGCTGAGCGCGGGTGGTCTTGGGGCTGGAACCGGTGGCATCGGGAGTCTCAGGCATGACGCCCACAGTGATCTCATCGGAGTAAGCGCCGAACACCTTGCGGCCATCCTCGGTGATCATGAATGCACGCATCTTGTAGGTGTAGGTGCCGCCGGCAGTCAGGCCGGTGTTGGAGTAGGCAGTGGTAGCGCCCTGATCATCGGTCAGAGTGTTGTTCTTGTCGCCCAGAGTCTTGACGATGGACCAGGAGCCATCCTCGTTCAGCCGCCAGATCTGGTAGCCATGAGCGCCGCCGATCTGCAGCCAGCGCAGACGGATCCGGAAGGTGGCATTGCTGTAAGGACCATCGAACAGCACCGTCGCGGGCATGTAGTCCACGTTGGAGAAGTCGGAGTAGACCTTGGTGCCATCCTCAGCGGTGATGAAGGCACGGACCTTGTAGTAGTAGGTCACGCCCTCGGTCAGGCCCTGGTTGGTGTAGCGGTCGGTGGCAGGATCATTGATGGTCTTGACGAGGCTCCAGCTCTCGGCATCGTCGGGAGTGGTGGTACGCCACAGCTGATAACCGCTGACGTTCTCCTGGGTGGTCCAGGTGACCTTGACAGAGGTCTGCAGCTTGCTGTAGCAGGAGACCACAGTGGGAGCGACCATCTGGACATGGCCACACTCGGAGCAGATGGCATCCACATAGTTGTGGGGGAGCATCTCCAGGGTGACTTCATGGGAGCCGGTGGCGGAGCCGATCTCATTGCCGTTCTCATCGGTGACGATGACGCTGGCAGAGTACACGTCCTTACCGGCAGCGGTACAGGTGGCAGCAGCGCTGGAAGCGGCATCATAGGTCACAGTCGCAGCCATGTCCTCATGGGCGTCGCCGCAGATGGCGCAGACCAGATCGGCAGTGGCGGTGAAGCCGCCGTCCTCAGTCTCAGTCCAGGTGAAGGTGGCCTCGTAAGCATGCTTACCAGCCTCGATCTCCACAGGAGTAGAGACGGAGTAGGGATAGCCCTCGGCCTCGCCGGAGGCGGTGTAGATCGCGGTCAGGCCGGTGGCGCAATCGCCTTCGTAGTCGGTGACCACGGCCTCAGCAGCGATGGAGCCGGACAGGGTGACGGAAACAGTGCCGTCAGCGATCAGGCAATCCAGCAGATCCTTCTTGTCGGTACAGATGTTGTCGCAGGTCAGCTGAGAGAAGATCACGGTGGTGCCATCGGCAGCCCAGGTGGCGTCGGTGGGCACATAGTGGTGACCGGCGCTGGCAGCAGCGGCATCATAGATGGCCTTCTCCTCCTCGTAGATCGCCAGCTGCTCCTCGTAGGTGGTGTCGGTCATGGAGTAGTCGGCATCCTCGCTGGGCTTGATGGGCTCAGTGACGGAATCCAGACACACGGTGCAGATGTAGCACTCACCGGTGTTCCAGCGACCGGCATCGTCCTTGGTGTAGAACTGCTCGGTGAACAGGATGAAGTGATGATCGCAGGCAGTGCCCTCAGCCACCACACGGGAGCCATCCTCGGCAGCGCCGCAGGTGGTGCAGATGTTCTCAGTGTAGCCGTCCCGGTCGCAGGTAGCGTCCACGGTCACAGCCTCGTAGGTATGCTCAGCACCAGCCAGATGGGCCATGTCCAGGACCTCCACGAAGTTAGCGGTCCACATGAACTCATCGTTGTCGTTGGTCTCACGGGTGTAGCCGTACTCAGCCAGCTCCTCGTCGGTGTAGCCACCGTAGTCATTGTAGGAGCTGTAAGCGGCATTGTAGTTGGTCTCCTCGAACTCGTAGCCGTAGCTGGACTGATCGGCGCTGTTCAGAGGATCCTTACCGGAGATGAAGGCGAAGTTGGTGGCGACGCTGACATACAGCTTGCCATCGCCCTTCAGGGTCAGACCAGCCAGGGGGTGATCCACCACAGTGAAGTCAGCTTCCTCAGCGGAGCCCACCACAGAGAAGGCCATGCCGCCGAAGGGCTTGGTGTCGTCCCGCTTGCCATAGACAGTGCTGTACTCCTTGACCAGGGTCAGCGCGCCGTCGGCAGGATCATAGCTCAGGATGCAGTTGGCCACGTTGAAGTAGACCTTGCCCTCATACAGAGCCATGCCCAGAGACAGGGAGGGATACTTCTCCTCGTAGTCCACATGGCGCTGATACAGCTCGTACAGCAGCTCGCTGTCCACATTGGCCATGGTGGTGGGATCGTAGATCACGGAGGTGGCCACATCGTCCACGGTGGCGTTGAAGAACACCAGCGTCTCATAGTCGGTATCGCCATCAGCGGTATCGTCGCTGTCGATCTTGTGACGGACGATCTTGTAGACAGACTCCTCGATGTCGGAGGTCATGGAGTTCTCAGACTCCTCCATCAGGGTGATCATATCGGTGGAGTCGTACAGATAGTAGAAGTACTCGCCATCGGAGTAGACGTTGCTCTTGATACGGGACATCCAGGAGTCCTCGTAGTCGGTATAAGTAGCCAGCTCAGCGTACAGGGTCTTGATCTCGGAGTAGTTGCCCTCGTACAGCTTCTCGCAGGAGGTATGGCTGAACAGGAAGTACAGATGGTTCATATCGCCGTCGGTCTCGACACGGTCACGCATCATGACCTCGGTGAACACGTCGGTGTAGCAGGGATCCACATAGTACCACTTGCCGTCCAGCTTGATGGCGTTCCAGAAGTGATCGGAGTTGAAGTTCTCCTCGGTCTGGCCATACATGGTGACGGAAGCGTCGAAGGTGACGCGGACCAGGTCCACGACGTAGCCGGCATCCACATCCAGCTCACCGTTCTCGTTGTAGTACAGCTCCTCGCGGGTCTTCCAGTTCTCGGAGACGGTCAGATCGGTGGAAGCGCCGTCCTTGCCGTAGACCTCGGGGTACAGGCACTGCACCAGATAGGTGTAAGCCTTGGCATAGCCCAGGCACACAGAGGTGCCGAAGCCCAGGGCACCAAAGTGGGAGCCCTCCCAGTAGTTGATGACGCCGCCGGTCAGACCCTGAGCAGCCTGGTCAGCGTAGATCACGATGGCCTCGTTGGGAGTGACCATGTAGGGCTCTTCCTCGCTGCCCAGGTTGATCACGGCCTCGTTCTCCATGGTGTTCTGGGTCAGGTCCTCGATGGTCATGACCACACCGGGCTGGACCTCCACGCCGTCGGTCTCAGCGGTGGCGATGAAATCGTCACACAGGCTCTCGATGTAAGCAGCGGTCTGCTCGTCGGTCATGCCGGCGATGAAGCCCAGGGCATCCGCGTCGATGGCAGCCTCGTTCTCAGTCATGAAGTCATCGGCAGCAGCGTTGGCCTGCTCCTCGATGGAAGCCATGGTGGCCTCGTCGGCCTTCACCAGCTCAGTCGCCAGCTCCACCTTCTCCTCGTCGGTCAGAGCTGCCACAGCGGCATCGGCAGCGGCATTGGCAGCAGCCTCGATATCGGCGGCGGCAGCCTCCACAGCCTCATTGGCCTTTTTGGTGGCGACGGCATCAGCCGCAGTCACCATATCGTCGTCCACGTTGACAGTGGTAGTTTCCTCGGTGGTCTCCTCAACGGTGACCTCCTCTTCCACAGTCTCAGCCTCGCCACAGACAGAGCAGGTGCCCTCCACATAGGTGTGGCCGGTAGCGGGGACGGATTCGGTCTTGGTCTCAGTCAGGGTGCCCAGAGCGGCACCGTCATCGCCCACCACGTAGACAGTGGCGGTATAGACATCCTCACCGGCCTCGGTGCAGGTGGAGGCAGTGCTTTCCTTGGTAACGGTGGCAGCCTGATCGGCGAACACCAGACCGCAGTTGCCACAGGTGGCATCGGCAGTGGAAGCGTCCCAATCCACCACCGCAGTCAGGGCAGTGTGGTCGCACTGTTCGTTCATGTACTCTCTGTAAGCAGCGTCATAGGTCTCGTCATAGACCTTCTGCTCCTCGGCCTCCAGAGCCTCCTGGTACTTCTCTTCCCGGTAAGCCTGCACAGCGGCATCCAGGAAAGCCTCAGTCTGAGCAGCGCTGGCGACGCCCTGCTCCACCGCGCCCTGGTAGACCATGTCGCGGATCACGTTCTCATAGTAGGTCTGACGCATGCCCGCCACGACCTGAGCGTAGATCTCGTCGTGGAACTGCTGACGGATCTGGGGCTCGTAGTCGGCGTAGATCACAGCGTACACATCATCATAGCGCTCGAACTTCACAGGCTCGGGAGCCACCATGGGCTTCTCGCCATCAGCCTTACCGCTGTTCATGATGTAGGGCATATCGAAGGTACACACATGGGCCAGCCAGTCGTTGATCACCAGCAGCTTCTGTGCATCGGTCTGGGCACCGGAGGCCTCCACCAGAGCCATGACCTCGTCACGGGCAGCGGCGATGGCAGCGCCATAGTACTGCACGCCCAGGGTGTCACCGTAGGTGAAGTTCTGGATCATGCCTACCAGGTCGTCATAGGAGTAGTCACCGCTTCTGACATCCTCCACAGGCACGTTGGCCAGGGCCAGCATCTCGCCCAGCACGCCCAGGCCGTCCTCACCGTTGTCGTTGTAGGTCAGGAAGAAGGGCACCTGGACGCCCAGCACGTTGGCATTGGCGGTCCAGTGATCCAGATACTGCTGATACAGATACAGCACGGTGCCGATCTGCTCCTCAGTCAGGGCGACCTTCTGGCCGTCCTCGTTCAGGACCTTGATCTGCTTCAGCTCCTGGGCCACGATGACGATGGCAGGATCATTGTAATCCACCTCGCCGCTGGCCTGGACGTTGCCGGTCAGGTCCACCTTCAGCTTCTTATCGTTGATGATCACGGTATCGCCAAAGACGATCCGGTCATCAGTGGTATCTTCTGCGTTCTCGGTCTTTTCCTGGCTGCTCTCGGTCTTACCGCTGGGCTGGACCGTGACGGCGCTCTCTTCCACAGACACGGCCATGGTGGGGCTCACCAGCAGGCCGAACAGGATGGAAAGAGCCATCAGCATACTCAGGAAGCGCTTCATGGTCTTCATCATTGCTTTTCGATCTTCCTTTCATGAATGAGATACAAAGGATCAACGACGGACCCACAGCCCTGGTCGAAAATGGGCTGCGGCAGGCCCCCAGCGACACCGGCCACCGGAGACCAACTCAGATCAGCCTCCCGATAGGGAGGCAGATCCACGGTAAGGATACCATGGAAAGGCTGTAATAGTCAAGTAACAAAAAATAATTCATCATTTTGAACGGATCTGAGGGTCGTTTTTTGGATATACCTCCCCGAAACACCGGAGCTTTCACCACCTCAACGAAAAAACGACTGCCAGGACTTCCCTGTTGGGGAAGTCCTTCCCAGCCCCATTATATTTTCGTGACCTCTCTTGCAAAAATCACATCTATACTATATAATAGGACAGAATGACTCGAAAGCAAGGAGCGCGCCCATGACCGACCGTTCTGAGACCCCGCTGATCAGCGTGATCGTCCCCACCTTCCAGCGCAGCCAGCTGCTGCCCCGGACCCTGGACTCCATCTACCGGCAGACCCATAGCAACATCCAGCTGATCGTGGTGGACGACAACCTCCCCGGCAGCGAAGATGCTGCCCGGACCGCCGCCGTCCTGGAGCCTTACCGGCACAGACCCGGCTTCCTCTACCTCAATACCACCGGGGCCATCGGTGCCGGCGCGGCTCGGAACCTGGCGATCAGCCAGTGCAGCGGCGAGTATGTGGCGTTTTTGGATGACGACGACTGCTACCTGCCCCATAAGCTGGAGAAGCAGCTGCGCTTCATGCAGGCGGGCGGCTTGGACGCCAGCTACCACGATGTCCGGTGGCTGGACGAGCGCGACAAGCTGGTGGAGGAACGCACCCTGGACTATACCAGCGACTTCTCCACCGAAGCGCTGCTGAAGGCCCATATCCTCCATTCCCTCTGCCCCACCGCGGTCTATATGATCCGCCGGGAAGCCCTGCTGCGGACCGAAGGCTTCGGCGAGGTCCCCTCCGGCCAGGATTTCATCCTGATGCTGCGCTGCATCGAAAGCGGCATGAAGATCGGATATCTCCCCGGTGCCCATGTGGTGCAGTACCTGCACAAGGGCGACCGGATCTCTTTGGGCGACAATAAGATCCGGGGCGAGAACCTGCTGTACGATCTGAAGCACCGGTATTTCCACCTGCTCACAGCCAAGGAGCGGCGCTATGTCCGCTTCCGACACTATGCGGTGCTGTCCTTCGCCAGCCTGCGCAGCCGCCGCCCCCTCCGGGCAGCGGGCTATGCGGTGCGGACCGTATTCAGCTCCCCCACCTCCTGTGTCAAGGAGGGCATCCGCTACTTCCGCTCCAAAAAGGGAGGCCGCTCATGAAAAAAGACGGCATCGCCGTGATCGGCCGGGTCGCCCAGGGCGCACAGCTGCTGGACGGCCAGACCGTCAAGACCAAGACATTGGTGGAGGAGCTGCGCCGCAGCTTCCCCCACCGGCAGATCATATGCGTGGACACCTACCGCTACAGCCGCCGCTTCCTGAGGATCCTGCTGGATACCTGGAAGGCGTTCCGGCGAAGCGGCCATATCTTCGTGCTGCTGTCCCGCAACGGCCGCACCTTTTTGTTCCCGGTACTCACCGGACTGAACAGGCTCTTCCACCGCCGCCTGTATCACGATGTGGTGGGCGGCGCCCTGCCCTCGGAAGCCGCGCAGCGCCCCGGCCTGCGGCGGCAGCTGAAGCGGTTCCACGTGAACTGGGTGGAATTCGAGGGCATGAAGCAGGAGTTGGAAGCGCTGGGCATCCACAATGTGGAGGTCCTGCCCAATTTCAAGCGTTTGTCGATCCTCCCCCCAGAAGCGCTGACCACAGGCCACCAGGAGCCCTACCTGTTCTCCATGTTCAGCCGTGTCTGTAAGGACAAGGGCATGACCGCCGCAGCGGAAGCGATCGGCAAGGTCAACGCCCAATTCGGCCGCATGGTAGCCAAGCTCCATATCTACGGCCCCGTAGAAGCGCCCTACCGTGAGGAATTCGAAGCTCTGCTCCGGGCCCACCCGGAGGACGTGCGCTATATGGGCTGCATCCCCCAGGACGAGAGCGTGGAGGCCCTGCGTAGCAGCTTCATGCTGCTGTTCCCCTCGGTGTATCCCGGCGAAGGGATGCCCGGCACCATCATCGATGCTTTTTCTGCCGGTCTGCCGGTGATCGCCACCGACTGGCATTTCAATACCCAGCTGGTCCGCCATGGACAGACCGGCTATCACTACGACTGGAGGAAGCCGGAGCTTCTGTACGACTGGATCGTCCACGCCATCAGCCATCCCCAGGAGGTAGACGCCATGCGCCCCGCCTGTCTGGAGGAGGCGACGCGTTACGACCCAGAGACGGTGATGGCCCAGATCCTTGAGAAAATGAGTGATCCAAATGACTGATCCCCAGGTGAGCGTGATCATCACCACCTATCATAACGAACGCTACCTCCCCCGGGCGATCGACAGCGTCCTGGGCCAGACCTATCCCAATATCCAGCTGATCGTGGTGGACGACAATCCGCCGGACAGCCCAGAGCGCAGGGCCACTGAGGACGTGATGGCCCGCTACCCTCAGGCGCTGTATCTGCGCCACCCGGAGAACCGCAACGGTGCCGCTGCCCGAAACACAGGGCTTCGGGCCGCCACTGGCAAGTATATCGCCTTTTTGGATAATGATGACTTCTATTTCAGCCACCACATCGCTTCCTGCGTCCAGGCCCTGCGGGGCCACCCCGACTGCGGCAGCGTGGTGACCTCCGTGGTGAAGATCTGTGGCGGCATCTGCTGGGAACGGATCGACCCGCCCACGGAGGAAGTGTGGCGGGCCCTTTTGATGAAGGAGACCGCCCTGGGCACCGGCAGCAACCTGTTCCTCACCGCCGACACCGCCCGCCAGATCCAGGGCTTCGACGAGCGCTTCCGCCGCCACCAGGACGTGGAGTTCGGCCTTCGCTACTTCGCCCTGGACCGGTGCTGCCCCTTGGAAGACGTGCAGATCGTCAAGGAGATGGACGGCTTCTCCAACGTCCCGGCTCTCGACGGCTTCCTTGCCACCAAGCAGTTGCTATGGGACACCTTCCGGAACACGCTGGACGCCCTGTCGGAAGCGGACCGCCACCGATACTTCGCCGCCCAGTACAGCTCCCTGCTTTATACCGCCTGCAGATCCGGTCGGCGTGACCAGATCCAGGCCATGCGCCGTGCCTTGGAGGACCACCGTCCCCTGAGCCGCAAGGAGAAGCTCCTGGTGGCCCTGACCAACATGGGACTGTTCCGGACCTACGAAGCCCTGAAGCGCCTGGTCAAGCGTCTGGGTGCCGGCGCTTCTTATCGAAAGATCGCCCAGAGCCTGCCGCCCCGGGACCGCGCGTCCCTGGACCAGGCCCTGTCCGCTGGAAGAAAGGAGGCCCTATGACCAAGATCCAGACCCTATTGAAAACGAAAAAGCGGTCGGATCTGGTATTCTGGACCGCTTTCATCCTCCTGCTGACGATCCACTGCATCGAGAACACCTCCCTGACCTACTCCAAGCCCGGTTGGTTGAAGGCCATGTACCTGCTGCGCAACCTGATGTACCTGGTGCTGCTGGCGAAAGCCATGCTTCTGACCCGGTATCGGGCGAAGGAGCTTTGGGCGATCCTGGGCGTCCTGATCCTTGCCGGCGTCTGCTTCATCTGTAGTGACGATTTCACCCTTCTGGAGTTCGCCATCGTGGCGATCGCCGCCAAGGACATCCCAAAGCGGCAGCTGCTGACGGTGTTCCTGGCGATCAAGGGCGTCTCCGTGATACTGACGCTGCTGCTGTCAGACCTGGGACTGCTGCCCAAGCTCTACTATATCCACAACGATGCCCCTCTGGATACCCTGGGCTTCTGCCACCGCAACGTCCTGGGTTCCAACATGGCGGTGCTTTGCCTGGGTTGGATGTATCTGCGCTTCCGCCGTCTCAACTTGGCGGACATCGGGATCTGGCTGGTGTTGACGATCGTCACCTATCTCCTGGCGATCAGCCGCAGCAGTCTGATCATCATGCTGGGCAGCATCGCCCTGATGATGCTGGTGCGGATCTTCCTGCCCCAGCTCCGCTCCTTCCGCCATACCGGCAAGTTCCTGGTAGGGGCCTTCCTCGCCATGTTCCTGCTGAGCCTCCTGGGTGCCCTTTTCTTTACGGAAGGCGACCCGATCTGGGAGCTGCTGGACGATTTCCTGACCAAGCGGCTCTCCTTCGCCAAGGAGTGCTTCACCGGCTACGGGATCGCCCCCTTCGGTCAGGAGGTGCCCTTCGTCGGCACCATGGAGTCCCATCTCACTGACAGCCACCGCCTGATCCTGGACAATTCCTATATGCGGGCCCTGATCCTGGACGGCGCGTTCCCCGGCGGAGCGTTCCTGGCCTTGTATCTGGTCTGCCTGATCCGGGCTTGGCGCGGTAAGGACCTCGCTCTGGCCGCCTGTCTGCTGGCGATCGGCGTATATGGCCTGTCTGAGCGCTTCATGCTGGACGTGTTCTATAGCTTCCCCATGCTGCTGGGCTGCATGAGCCTGTTCCGCAAGCCCACCCCCCAGGAAGCCTGGAAGCCGCTGCCCTATGCGTGGCACATCCTGCAGCCCTGGTATCTGCGGCTGCGCTGGCGTCTGAGGGGGAAGCGATGAGTTCTATCCGAAAGAATTTCCTGTATAACACCGCCTATCAGCTCCTGCTGATCGTGCTTCCCCTGATCACCACGCCCTACGTCTCCCGTGTCCTGGGAGCCGAGGGCGTGGGGGTCTATTCCTACACCTACACCGTGGCGAACTACTTCATGCTGATCGCCATGCTGGGGGTGAAGAACTACGGCAACCGCAGCATCGCCGCGGTGCGGGACGATCCAGATCAGCTCAGCCGCACCTTCTGGGAGATCTACTGGCTGCAGCTGCTGTGTTCCCTGGTGGCGCTGGTAGCATATCTGACCTTCGCCCTCCTGCTGGAGCCACAGAACCGCCAGATCCTGCTGATCCAAAGCATCTATGTGTTCACCGGCATGCTGGACATCAGCTGGCTGTTCTTCGGTCTGGAGAAGTTCAAACTCACGGTGGTCCGCAACATCGCCGTGAAGCTTTTGACGCTGGCAGCGATCTTCCTGCTGGTCCGCACCGAGGCGGATCTTTGGAGATACGCCCTGATCCTGGCTCTGGGCACCTTGATCTCCCAAAGCTATCTATGGCTGTACGTCCGGCGCTTCGTGGCCTGGAGCAAGCCCTCCCTGTCCCGTATCCTGCACCACCTCCCCGGCGAGCTGGTCTTGTTCATCCCGGTGGTGGCGGTGAGCCTTTATAAGATGATGGACAAGATCATGCTCCGCCAGATGAGTTCCTTCGTCCAGGTGGGCTTCTATGAAAGCAGCGAGAAGATCCTGAACATCCCCACCGGCATCATCACCGCTCTGGGCACCGTCATGCTGCCCCGGATGTCCAACCTGGCCGCCAAGGCGAAGCAGTCCCAGAGCCTCCAGTATATCCGCACGTCCATGTCCTTCGCCATGTTCCTGGCCTGCGGCATGGCCTTCGGCATCGCGGGCATCGCCCCGATCCTGGTACCGGTGTTCCTGGGAGAGGGATACGCCTATTGCATCGACCTTCTGCAGATCCTGTCCCCCACGGTACTGTTCCTGGCCTGGGCCAACGTGATCCGCACCCAATACCTGATCCCCCAGCACCACGACCGGAGCTACATCATATCCGTGATCCTGGGTGCCCTGGTGAACCTGGTGGTCAACGCCCTTCTGATCCCGAGAATGGCCGCCAACGGTGCCGCCATAGGCACCGTCTGTGCCGAAGCCGCCGTGTGTCTCTGCCAGACCCTGATGGTCCGTAAGGACCTGCCCGTGGGCAGCTACCTGAAAGAAGCCCTGCCATTCCTGCTGCTGGGACTGGGGATGTACAGTCTTTTGTGGGTGCTGACGCCCCTGTTCTCCTCGCCCCTGGTGGCGCTGGTGGCACTGATCGTCATCGGCGGCGGTGCGTATACTGTGGCATCAGGGCTCTATTATATCCTGTCCCATCCGGATGTGACGAAAAGCCTCATCCGAAAACTCAAAAGGAGGTAACCCGATGAAAAAACTGACCGCCCTCATCCTGATCGCCTGTCTGATCTGCGCATCGATCCCCGGTGCCGCCCTGGCCGCGCCGCAGCGGACCATCCGGATCGACCCGGTGACCTATGTCAACCCCCTGTATGGAGACGTCCTCCCCCAGCCCCGGCAGACCATGCCCAAGCTGGCCTCTGCCGCCACAGCGGAAGCGGAGATCTACTATACCACCGCCCAAGAGGTGGGCCAGGTCATCCGCTCCTACATGAAGCAGCGCCAGACCGACTTCCAGTTTGGTGTAGCTTTCCAGAACTACACAGAAGATGGTGCCCATGCTTTGATGGACGAGGCCTTGACCGTGGCCCTGTCCCACACCGGTGAGCCCACCGAGGGCGACTACCTGAGATGGCAGTTCGGCTCCTGGACCTACGGTGCAGAGGGCTACCAGCAGGGCAGCACCGTGTACCTGACCTTCTCCTATACCATGGAGTATTACACCACCGCCGCCCAGGAGGCCCAGGTGGACACCACCGTGGACGCTCTTTTGGAGGATCTGTCTCTTGCCGACAAGACCGACTACGAGAAGATCCTTTCCATCTATGACTACATCTGTGCCAATGTCACCTACGACCACGCCCACGTCAACGACGAAAGCTACGAGCTGCAGTACACCGCCTACGCGGCCCTGATCGATGGCACCGCCGTGTGCCAGGGCTATGCGGTACTGCTGTACCGTCTGGCTCTGGAGGAGGGTATCGACAGCCGTCTGATCAGCGGCATCGGCAACGGCGGCCCCCACGGCTGGAACATCGTAGAGCTGGAGGACCTGTACTACGATGTGGACGCCACCTGGGACGCCGGCACCACGGACTATGAGTATTTCCTCCGGTGCGAGGCCAATTTCCCGGATCACTTCCGGGACGCGGAGTACGACGATGCCGCGTTCCACGCCGCCTACCCCATGTCCACCACCGACTATGTCCCCACCGTCCCCTGTGACCACCACTACACCGCCGCCGTCACCGCCCCCACCTGCACCCAGAGCGGCTATACCACCTACACCTGCACCCTTTGCGGTGACAGCTACACCGGCGACGAGAAAAACGCCACCGGTCATACCTACGGCACCTGGACCGAGACCGAAGCCGCCACCTGTACTCTCAGCGGCACCCAGGAGCGGATCTGCGCCGCCTGCGGCACTACCGAGACCCAGACCGTCTCCCCCCTGGGCCATGACTACCGGGACAGCTACTGCACCCGCTGCGGTCAGCTGGAGCCGGGCACGGTGATCGCCCCGGCGGCTCCTGAGATCCTGTCCTGCTACTCCAAGGTCCAGACCTCCGTCAAGGTCACCTGGACCACCGTAGACGGTGCCGACGGCTACGAGCTGTGGCGCTCCACCACCCCGGACGATCCCAATAGCTGGACCCGGGCCAAGAGCATCATGAGCGGCACCACCGACCGCTACACC
>JAFTKE010000117.1 GCA_017456045.1 Oscillospiraceae bacterium | reverse complement strand
GTGACCATGGCAGCAATGATGCTCATGCTCCTCTTCCTCATGATGATGGTGACCATGGCAGCAATGATGCTCATGCTCCAGTTCAGCCAGAGCATTGGCGACAGTGGCCTTGCCCTCCATAGCCTCCAGCAGCTGCTGGCCGGTCAGTTCGTTCCAGGGGGTAGTGACCAGCGTCGCATCAGCATTATGCTGACGCAGCAGCTCGACTGCGGCATCCAGCTTAGACTGAGGGATCGCATCAGTCCGGGACAGGATGATGGTAGAAGCCGTGGCGATCTGATCATTGTAGAACTCACCGAAGTTCTTCATATAGACTTTCACCTTACCGGCATCAGCCACCGCCACCGTATAACCGAGGACGACATCCTCCCCGGTCACCTTCTCCACAGCAGCCACCACATCGGACAGCTTGCCCACGCCGGAGGGCTCGATGATCACACGGTCCGGATGATACTCCGAGATCACCTGCTCCAGGGCCCGGCCAAAATCGCCCACCAGGGAGCAGCAGATACAGCCGGAATTCATCTCCGTGATATTGATGCCAGCATCCTGCAAAAACCCGCCATCGATGCCGATCTCACCGAACTCGTTCTCGATCAGCACCAGCTTCTGGCCCTGATACCCCTCCTGGATCATCTTCTTGATCAGCGTCGTCTTACCGGCGCCCAGGAAGCCACTATAAACGTCTATCTTTGTCATGATCTACACCTCTGTGTTAAATTTCTATCTTATGATTATACCACATCATCATACCCAATTCAAGGACCTTTTCCACACTGAAACGCCCTCAAAACGACCGGTCTATCCGACTCGATCCCCTTGTTTTCGACTTGAACATTTTGTTATACTTTACCCAGTGGGCATACTCCCTGTGCGACAGCCCACACGCCGCCGCTCCGTATCTCCCACGGAGCGGCGGAAATTCATATATCAGGGGATCGGGATCAGGATGAGGGATCCCACCATCTCTTCGTCGGACATCCCATTCGCCTTGCGGATCGCATCCACAGTCGAGCCGCATTCCTTAGCCAGATCCCAGAGTCGGCTGGACTCCATACGCCGAAGGATCAAAGATGGTCTGTCTTTCCCCGTATCCAAAGGCCCTCCCACTTCCACGCTGGATACCATGACCCGCTCTGACTCATCCACTGTATGGGTCAGCAAAGTCATATCCAGCTTGGCCTCCAGCTTTCCGGCGTTCACCGTGACCATCGGCCGACCCAGCTGCGCCCAACGTCCATAGCAGCTGCTCTGATCCACAGCAGGATGCTCCACACGGCGCTCCCAAGGACAGCACACGCCCTGCAGCGCCCCTTCCCGATCCAAATACAGTACCCATACGGACCCATCCATGGTCAGCTCAGTCAGATCACCAGCCCGTCGCACCCTTGGCTGACCGGGACAGACCCAGGCATCCACGACACCGGATGCCTCCACATCCATCTCCACGACGCACCGTATATCCTCGGTGCAGCGCTCCGCCATGGCGGGCATCACCAGCCGTTGGGTCACCACATCCAGCTCATTTTCCGTGCTGTACGCATCCTCCACCAGCTCCACGATGGTTTCATCATAGACCAGATACTGGGCGACCAGTCCACATTTCAGCAAAACACGCCCATCCTGAAGCTCCGGTTCCCCACTGGTCACAGCCATCACCACGGACACCGTCGCGTCTTTCCCATGCTCCCGGTCAAGATCTGTGAACTGAGAGAAGGACGCTTCCAGATCCACCCCACAGACCTCCCGATCCGACGTCTCGTAGCACAGTCTCAGGCCCACTTCTCCCCGAAATACGGCCTTCCCCCCTACCACGTCCCGCTCTGTCACCTTCGGGACCAGTTCGAAGGACAAGATCTTCTGCGGCTGCGGAGCCCCCGCAGGCATCGCGATCTCCTCCTCCACTTGGAACAGCTTCTCCCCTGCCTCCATGGGCAGCACAACAGGATACTGACACCGCAGCATCTGGATCTGCTCCGAGTCCTGCTGTGCCGGAACGAAGACTTCCGTCTCCCACGGTCCCAACGCTTCAGCCAGTGCGCTGACATTGGCCCTGACCACCATCTTCCTTGCGGAGATGCTGCGAGCATCGATACTTTGAAGGGTCATGGATACCCGGATGGACCCTTCCCGCCGTGTCTGGGGAACGTTCCACTTCATTTGTACCGGGATCCATGCTTCCACCATCCGGGCCTGGCCCCCATCCGCTGGAGCGTACAGCACCCACGCCATGATGCCACCGGAAAAGCCGATGCTGTCTCCTTGCCATTCCTTGCTCCGCAGGATGCAGTGCCCACGGACCGCGATGACGCCCCCGATATCCGGCATATCGTCACCGAGCCGCAGCTCCTGGGTCTGCTCCCGCTCCTGGGGCTGCCAAAGGTAACGCTGTAAGCAGGCCACCGTTCGTCTTTCGAATCGTTGTTCCATATGGATCCACTCCTTATCCCACATTCTCGCTAAATGATATTCCCCCAGGGACAAGGGTATGCCGCTATTTTTTCAGCGACCGCAAGATCCCCATCCCCAGGAAGCAGATCCCGAAACAGGCTCTCCAAAACAGTGTCTCCACCCAGCAGCTGACCAGCAAACCAAGACCGAACGCCAGTATGGCTACCGCTTGGATCTGACTCCTTCGACACATAGCAACACCCCCTGCATAAAACTATGCAGGGGGTCAAGTTATCATGACTAAGATCCCATCACGTCCTTGCACACCGCAAGGACCTTGGAGATGATCGGCACGCAGGCAAGGCGTCCATAGCCGCCCTCCTCCACCACCACGATGAAGGCCAGAGGCAGCTCCTCATCCGCCACGAATCCAGCGAACAGGGCATTGGACCCCTTGTTGTCCGACTGCGCCGTACCGGATTTGGCGCATACGGTCATATCAGGGAAATTCTCCACGCCGTACTTTTCCGCCACGTTGTTCTCCATCATCTTTTGCAGCTCCTGGGCGATCTGCGGATCCATGATGTGTTCCCCAACTGTCGCAGAAGCCTCATAGGTAACTTTGGGACCGCAGGTGACTTGCGAGACTACATAAGGCTGTACCGGAGCGCCACCATTGGCGATCGCCCCAAGGAACGTCAGATAGGCACAGGGATTGATCTGGTCCTTGTGCTGCCCGATGCCGCTCCAGGCGATCTGGTCCACTCCCGCATCGGTCACATCGAAGTTCCCCGCCACCGTAGTGATGCCGTCGAAGCTGACGGGAGCCGTGACGCCGTACTTGCGAACATAGCGCTCCAAGGTCTCCGGACCCAGCTGGTCCACGATGCTGGCGAAGGCACAGTTGCAGGATTGCGCCAGAGCCGAATCCAGATCCAACGTCCCATGGGCGTACTCGCAGGTCACAGGATCCGTGGGATACGCATAGGACCCGGTACACACGAAGGTCTGCTCCCGGATATCCGGGATCTCCTCCAACGCCGCCGCCATGGTCACGATCTTGAATATCGACCCAGGGACATAAGCAGAGCGCGTGAACCGGTTCACATACACGCCCTCGAATTCCGCCTCGTTCTCTTGGGTGATCTGAGGGGGATCATCCGGGTCATAGGTGGGTGTGGATACGGCACATATTATCTCACCGGTCTTGTAATTGTATACAGCCACAGTCCCCTTATTGTCGCCCATGGCCTCCAGTGCAGCCATTTGGACCTGCGCCGACAGGGTCAGCGTAGTGGTCCCGGATCCAGAATAGGAGTACAGTCCCGATACCGGATCGAACCCCGCCATCTGCTGTGCGTAGGTGGACACCGCAGGGGCGCTGATATAGCCATAGCGGTCTCCCAACCAGTGCAGCGTGGACGCACGCAGCCCAGGATCAGAAGCATAAGTCCGCTCCCCATCCATATCCAGCAGCACAGCCCCATCACGATCCGTCACCACACCACATCCGATATTGGTGCCGTTATAGACATGAGGGCTCCCCTCCGTCATGACCCACTGATGGGCATCCATGAAATACTCCACCACGAAAAACCCCAGGCCGCCCAACAGGAGGACCACCAGTAATATGATCGCGGCAGACCGCCGCGCGATCCTATCCATCCTGCCTCCTCCATTTCCCGCTGCGCACAGCGAAGCTGGCATTCTGCCGGGTATCCGCCGCCTTGACGAAAGCCAAAAGCCCCCAGGCGCAGATCATACTGGACCCGCCATTGGATACGAAAGGAAAGGTCACACCGGTAAGCGGCAGCACATCCAGGGTCCCCAGCACATTGAACATGGTCTGCACCACCAGGATCGTAGCGGCGGTACAAGCGCCGATGGTATAAAAGCTGCTCCGGCTGACCGCCGAGCTTCGCACGGTGAAAAGAGCCAGCGCCATGATCGCCAGCACCAGCAGCACCGGCACGATCAGCCCCCACTCCTCCGACAGCGTGGCGAAGACCATATCCGAATCGGCAGCGAACAGGTTTTTCATCCACCCCTGCCCGATCCCCAGGCCGAAGATACCGCCGGACCCGATACACATCAGCGCTCTTGTCTGCTGATAGCCCGCACCAAGAGGATCATCCCAAATATGCCGCCAGGAAGAGAACCGTTTCAAGGCATGGGGCGCGATGTTCAGGGCGGTGATCCCAGCGAATCCCAGAGCCGTCACCGCCAGAGCGATGGTCCCGATGCTTCCCGAACGCATATAAGCGATCATCAGGAACGCGAAGAAGAAGATCAGCGCCGTTCCAAAATCGTTCATCAGCGCAAGACAGCCGCAAACCACCAGGGTATAGACGATGAAGGTGATCAGGTTCCGCTTGTCCAGCAGCCTATCCATAGCCGATGCACCCACATAGACGAAGCAGACCTTCGCCAGCTCCGAGGGCTGGATCGACATAGGTCCGATCACCAGCCAGTTCTTCGCACCGTAGTATTCCTTGCCGAATACCAGCGTCACGGCCAGCAGTAAGATACCGCCCACCGCTGCCACATAGCGCATCTTCTTGGCCCGTTCCAGATCTCGCATGGACCAGCCCACCAGCAAGAACACCACGATGCCCATGCACAGCGCCACCAGCTGCTTCACGCTCTCCTCCGGCTTCACGGAGCAGATCGCGGCCATGCCCATGGTGCATAGCAGGAACGCCACCGTCTCCACCTCGAAGGCAGGACGACGGATGATCAAATAGAACACCAGCAGCGCCCATTGCAGCGCCATGATCCCGCCGAATCCAGCCAGGATCGGCACCACCGACTGGGATGTGAAGAGGAACGCGATGCAGGTCAGCGCCTGGAAGATCGAAAGCACCAGAAGGTTCGCGATGCTTTCCATGCCGCTGGAGGCCTTGGTCCTGAGCTGCCCCAGCCGTTCCACCTGCTGCTTGGAGATCGGCTGGAGGGTCATCTCCACGCCGCCGATCGATATCTCGTCTTCCTCCTCCAGAGCATGGATCCGGATCCTCTTCCCATTGACGAACACACCGTTTTTTGAATCCGTGTCCGTTATGGTCCAGCTGCCGTCATCGTACCGGGTCAGCACCGCATGGTTCCGGGAGACTGTGGGGAAATCGATCAGGATGTCGCTGCGCTTATGCTGACCGATCACGTTCTCCCAGTGCAGCACCGGGATCTTCTTCCCATCCTTCATCACCAGCCATGCCCAGATCTCCGGCTCCGGCCGGAACGTCAACAGTGGCTTGCAGCACCGCCAGAGGATCATCAGGACCAAAACAGGCGCGACGAACCGCATCACCGCCAAAAAGACGCCGACGAACGCACTGTCCATCCCTTGCAGACTATCCACCATCTGGTCCAAATCCTCGCCTCCTATCTCAAAGACTTCTTAAAAGCCCGATCTCCGCCTGATACCCAGGCAGCTCATTGGGCGTCTCCAGGATCATGGGCTTGTCCTTCAAAAGCGGATGCGCCATGATCTTACGGAAGGTATCCAGTCCAAGAGATCCCTTCCCGATGCATTCATGCCGGTCCTTGTGACTGGCGAATGGATTCTTAGAATCGTTGAGGTGCAGCGCTTTCAGCCTATCCAGCCCGATCACCTGATCGAACTGCGCCAATACACCGTCCAGATCTTCCACGATATCATAGCCGCCGTCATACACATGACAGGTATCCAGACATACCCCCAGATCATCCCTGCCCACAGCGTCCAATATCATCTTCAGTTCCTGGAAGGTGCCGCCCACCTCGCTGCCCTTTCCAGCCATGGTCTCCAGCAGCACCGTCACAGGATACCCCGGCTCCATAGCCCTTTTCAGTGCGGCAGCGATCTGATCCACCGCCGCCTCCACCCCCTGGCCCACATGGCTGCCGGGATGGAAATTGTAATATTGGCCGGGCAGCGCCGCCATCCGACGCAGATCGTCCATGAGGACGGAAGCAGCGAAGCCCCTGGCCTCAGGATCAGCTGTGCATAGGTTCATGGTATAGGCCCCGTGGGCCACCAGCGGTCCGAACCCGCCCTCCTCCAGCGCCTGCATCGCTGCGGCGCAGTCCTGAGGATCCTCAGGCTTCGCCTTGGACCCTCGGGGATTCCTTGTAAAAAACGCGAAGGTATCCGCGCCGATGGACTGTGCCATGCGTACCATAGCCAGGTTCCCCTTGGACGCGGAGAGATGACATCCGATATACGGCATCCGACCAACTCCTTCCTGGTGATAAGGATACCATATATCTATAAAAAAATCAAATTACCATTTCATTAACGCGGCAGCTGTGATATAATCATCAGATAGAAGCCCATCATATCTTGCCCACAGGATGGTGACCGCTATGCCCAGATCCTATGATCAGAAACTGAAACTGCTCTACATCCGTGACTACCTGCAGCGCAATTCCCATGTGGACCACCCGATCAACGCCACCGAGCTGATCGAGATGCTCCAGGATCACGAGATCAAATGCGAACGGAAGACCATCTATTCCGATATAAAAGCCCTGCAGGAATACGGCATGGACATCGTATCCCTACAGGGCGCGGAGGGCGGCTATTACGTCGCCTCCCGGAATTTTGAGCTTCCCGAGCTGAAGCTGCTGATCGATGCGGTCCAGTCCAGCCGATATTTGACCGAGCAAAAGTCCCGGGAGCTGATCGGCAAGCTGTGCGAAGAATGCAGTGTCCACGATGCCCAGCTCATGCGCCGCACCATCAAGGTGACCGGTCGGGTCAAAAGCATGAACGAAAGCATCTACCATAACATCGACTACATCCAGGAAGCGATCGCCCAGGACAAACAGATCAGCTTCCGCTATTTCAGCTGGGACATCGACGGTCAGCGCAAGTACCGGGACAAGACCTACCTTGCCAGCCCCTACGGCATCTGCCAGGATAACGACAATTGCTATCTGGTCTCCTGGACTCTCGACCATGGCATCACCCACTTCCGGGTGGACCGGATGAGCCACCTGCGGATCAGCGAGGACCCCCGCATCCCCTGCCCGGAGCTGACCGGGAACGCCTTCAACGAGTACGCCAACCGCACCTTCCAAATGTACGCCGGCGAGACGGTGAACGTCAAGCTCCGGTTCCACCAAAGCCTCATCAACGTAGTGATCGACCGGTTCGGCCGGGAGATCATGCTGATCCCGGAAGGTGAGGACTGGTTCAGCTTCACCGTCCCGGTGGCGATCTCCCCCATGTTCCTCAGCTGGGTCATCGGATTCGGAGACAAAGCCAAGATCCTCCGCCCCGAAAGCGCGGTGGAGGCCTGCCGGGCGCTATGCCGACAGGCCCTGTCCAATTATTGATCCAAGCGGAAGGACGAGAAGATCCCATCCCATTCCTGCTCCAGCCCTCCCGCCACATCCGCATCGGCCATGACCGAGAGGGTGTAGTGATAGCTCCCGTCATCCAGGATGACCCCGCGACAAAGCTGATCGCCTCCCTCCCCTGCGGCGGACCATACCCATTCATACCGGTCCGCATCCTGCTGCTGGGTCCGCAGCATGGTCACATCCTCTGCGCCGAACCCGCTGACCCCACGGACCGTCCGGTCCAGATCCCCGGCAGCCATGGTCTGGATCACCAGCGTGAAGCCATCGCACAGATACAGCGCCCCGGTCTCCTCACTGTCCATCACCGCCGCCACTGCGTCCTGGGGAAGCTCCAGCTCGATCCCCCGCATCTGGACCATCACCGGCTCCGCGATATCATCCGATATCGTCTCGAAGGTCTCCTGGGCACCGCACCCCGCCAGTACCATCGCCGCGCAAACCACACAAAATATCCGTTTCATCCACTATACCTCCCGAAAGGACATCCCAAATATGCTCATCTATCTGCTCATCTATCTGCTAATAATGAATGCGCTGGGCTTCCTGCTTATGCGTCTGGACAAGAAAAAAGCCCGCCAAAGAGCCCGCCGCATCCCGGAACGGGTGCTTCTGGGCGTGTCAGCCATCGGCGGCAGCATCGGCGCCTTCATCGCCATGCACCTGTATCACCATAAGACCCGCCACCGCAGCTTCAAATACGGCATCCCCGCCATCATGTTCGTCCAGATGAACATCGCCCTGCTGATCTTCTGCTCCTGACCCTCGGTATTATGAGACGTAATATTTCGCGAACCTGTAAAGATATAACGATGAGGGCCACTGCAAACACGCAGCGGCCCTTCAGCAACGCTATCTGGAGGGGAGGTTTGGTCGTGTTGTATGATGATCATGATCGTCCTTCGTCTTGCCAAAGCCCTCCCCTTTGGGGAGGGTGGCCGAGCGCCAGCGAGGTCGGGAGAGGCGCAGTAGGCGGTCACGATATGATGATACCTTCGGCGCAT
>JAFTKE010000116.1 GCA_017456045.1 Oscillospiraceae bacterium | reverse complement strand
TGAACGATGCGGTGATGCTCAGCCGGGCGGCGCGGCAGGCCAGGGCGGCACACGCTCAGCAACGCTATGAGGCGATCTGGCGCAGAGAGGACCGGATGGTCCGGCGGCAGATCCGGGCGCAGCGGAGGGCGGCACAGCTGGTGGCTCTGGATGCGGCGCTGGCAGGTGCTTGTGTGTTGGCGCTGGCCGCGATGCTCGTCTATGTCACCGCCTGACCTGTACCATAA
The DNA here is from genome assembly GCA_017456045.1 of Oscillospiraceae bacterium. Classification (GTDB taxonomy): domain Bacteria; phylum Bacillota; class Clostridia; order Oscillospirales; family Oscillospiraceae; genus Faecousia. Next base: position 6,659 of record JAFTKE010000116.1, on the reverse strand, counting down.
CGGCAAAAAGTAAAAGGAGATACATATGAAAAAATATGAATTTACCGGCGAAGTCAAATCGTGGTTTGGCCGAACCCTGCACCGGATCCGGGCAACGATCACCTTTGGCGACATCAAGATCGGCGAAGCCGGTGGCTGGATCGAAAAGGAAGAAAACCTGAGCCAGGATGGCGATGCTTGGGTCTACGGCGATGCTCGGGTCTACGGCGATGCTCGGGTCTACGGCGATGCTCGGGTCTACGGCGATGCTCTGGTCTGCGGCAATGCTCGGGTCTGCGGCAATGCTCGGGTCTGCGACGATGCTCTGGTCTGCGGCGATGCTCTGGTCTGCGACGATGCTCTGGTCTGCGGCAATGCTCTGGTCTACGGCGATGCTCGGGTCTGCGGCGATGCTCGGGTCTACGGCAATGCTCGGGTCTACGGCGATGCTCGGGTCTGCGGCGATGCTCGGGTCTTCAAGAGTACCCACTATCTGATCATCGGACCTATCGGCAGCCGGAAAGATATCACGACCTTCTTCCGAACCAAAGCATTGGATATTTCCGTGAGCTGCGGTTGCTTCAAAGGGAACATCGAGGCGTTCGCAGAGAAGGTCAAAGCCACCCACGGCGAGAACGACTATGCGAAGCAGTACATGATGGCTATCGAGCTGGCAAAGACATGTATCGACCTGTCGCCCGAAATATAAAAAATGCCGCCTCCGGTGGACGAGACCGGAAAGCGGCTTGGGGATATATCCGTTCCCAATGTATCAAATATTGGAGGAAAAGTCAAATGCATGAAAGGAAATATTTTGATCTTCTCACTGTTGAAACGGGGGAAAGGCTGAGGGTGGCTCGTTGTGAGAGCAATATCGCCTATCCGGGGTATCTAGTCAAACTGGACACCGGCGATCTGGGTACCGTGACCCGAAGGATGTTCGTTTGCGAGGGCAGCGACGAATGCGCTTTCATTGAGGATGTCGCCTCCGTCTTTGAGGTCGTTGCCGTCTGGGGTCAGGTCTACACCAGGGAGGCCACCCATGCAGATCCCTGACTGTTACGACCCCGCCGTCGCCGAGGCGGCCCGATCCCTGCGCTATACCGCCATGGTCATGCGACGCCCCCGCTGCGCCTGTTGCGGCCTTCCGGTGACCACAGAGCAGTACCTGGACCTGGAGCCCTTCGGCCTGAAGGGCATCGCCTGTGACAAGTGTACCCGCCGCCACAGCCACTGGGCTGATCGTCTGGAGGTGGATGAATGAGCAGTACGATGGATTACGTTAAACGCGAGGCCGAGGAGATCACCGGGCGGACGGGGCGGTACATCCCGCTGTATCGGATGGCGAATCTGACCAAGGCGGCCCAGAAGATCACGGACCAGCTGGTCAAGGCCGATCTGGCGATGACCTATGAGGAATGCATGATCGTCCTGGATGTCGTCCGGGGGACGATCAGGGCAGTGACGGGGGAGGAGCGGTGATGAAAAACGGTACGCTATGGTACACAGAGGCTCAGGTGAACATCTTTTTCCCGGAGGATCATGTGTGCTGCGATCTGTGTCCCCTGATGGAGACTTACGCAAGGAAACAGTGTCGCAGGACCGGGGAGTATCTGCTGGACACGAGGGCGTCAGTGGGCTTCGAATGCCCGCTGGATATCAAAAAGAAGGAGTGAGATCATGGGTATCCCTGTATTGATCTTGGGTGAATCCGGGTCAGGGAAGTCTGCCAGTTTGCGCAACTTCGAGCCGGAGAAAGTTGGGATTTTTAACGTGGCCGGCAAGCCGTTGCCTTTTCGCAAGAAAATGCTGGTGGTGAACAATGCCCGCTACGATGACATTTATAGATCCCTGGCAAAAGGAAAGCTCAAGTCCTATGTTATCGATGACAGCCAGTATCTGATGGCTTTCGAAGAATTGGACAGAGCGAAGGAGACCGGTTACACGAAGTTTACGGAGATGGCGCTGAATTTCTCCGGGCTGGTGCGGTACATCATCAATATGCTGCCTGCGGACACGATCGTGTATTTCCTGCATCACGTTGAGACTTCGGAGACTGGTAAGGTCAAGGCGAAGACTGTCGGGAAGATGATCGACAGCAAGTTGACGCTGGAGGGGCTGTTCTCCATCGTACTGCTGTGTGAGACATCCAGCGATGGTCATCATTTCATCACCCAGTCCGATGGCTACACCACGGCGAAGTCTCCCATGGAGATGTTCGAGCTGGAGATCGATAACGATCTGGCGATGGTGGATGCCACCATCAGAGAATATTGGAATTTAGGAGGAAACGAAGAATGAAGAACGTGAACTGGGATGAAGTCCAGGATGAGGTCAAGAGGGCCGCTCCTGGTGGCTATGCCGTCAGGATCGTGAGGGTAGAGGACAACGAACAGAAGGAATACCTTCAGGTCGAATGGGAGTTCGCCGAGGGGGAACTGAAGGGGACGAACCAGGAGACGTTCAACAGGTTCGGTTTCTGGCCCATGCCTTTCTTCTGCTCCTATAAGGATAAAGCGTTGCGTTTCTTCAAGGGCTTCAAGACTGCCGTGGAGATGTCCAACCGGGGCTATCAATTCCGCAATGACCCTCAGAGCCTGGTGGGCAAGTACCTGGGTGTCGTGCTGGGCGAAGAAGAGTACTGGAGAGCGTCCACGGTGCGGACCTATGCGGACAAGGTGCAGAAGGAGATCAGTCTCCTGAAGGCCAAGCATTCCCGGCAGATGGAGGAGCTGCGTGCAGGTCGGGACGACAAGATCGCCCAGCTGAAGCAGCAGCATCGGCAGAGCCGGGAGAAGAGCGTGGAGGGCCGGAAGCGGACCGAGATGAGGCGCAAGATCCGGGGCGTGGTGAAAGAGCTGGATCAGCTTTTGCGGCGGGATGATAAGAAACATCATGTGCCGGACAAGCTGAAGAAGGCTGTCGCCGGTGCACTGGAGATGGTGGGCATGGAGCCGGTGGATCTCCAGGCAAGGATCCAAAAGTATGAGATGCTGATCGAAAAGACAACGGACCCTGACCAGATCCAGGCTTATCAGGATGCGATCACTACCCTCCGGGACAAGGCCGAGGCTGTGGGCAAGCGTCTGGAAGCATTGCGCCAGGGGTATGAGGATATCCTCAACTCTACGGACCCGGATATCGCCAGTGGGTACGACCCGGTGATCGCCGGGAACCTGAAGGAACTGGCGGAGACCATCGGCGATACACCTCTGCGGGATATGACCATGGCCCAGCTGGAGGACGTTTACGCCATGTACAAGATGGTGCTGACCAGGGTACGGGATGCCAACAAGGCGTTTCTGGCGGAGAAGTCTGCAACCATCAGCCAGATCGCCGGGAAGGTGATCCGGGAGGTGGAGGTCGTGGGTGGCAAGCACACCTATCTGCCGGGAAGCGGGGCGGTTCGGGCGTTCTTCTGGAACAACCTCAAGCCCATCTATGCCATGGAGAAGATCGGTTCGCCTGCGCTGAAGGATTCCTTCATGGAGCTGATCCGGGGCGAGGGCGTGTATGCCCAGGACGTGGAGCAGGCCAAGGATCTGGCGGATCAGGCCAGGAAGAAGTATGGCTACGACAAATGGGACATGAAGAAGTCCTATGATTTCCAGTCCGCTTCCGGGATCGACTTCCAGCTGACGCTTGGGCAGATCTTGAGCCTATACGCCTACTCCCGGAGAGATCAGGCGCTGGAGCACCTGCGGCTGGGCGGCTTCGTATTCGACAACGCGATCACCACCCGTGAAGTGGTGGACGAGGACGGGAAGAAGCGGAAGAAGCTGCGCAAGTACAAGGTCAACACTGCCAGCGCTCATCAGCTGACCCCGGAGATATTGGCCGAAATCACGGACACGCTGACCGAGGAGCAGCGGCAGTTCGTGGAGGAGATGCAGGGATATCTTTCCGACACCATGGGAGCCAAGGGCAACGAGGTGACCATGGCGATGTATGGGGTGAATCTGTTCAAGGAGAAGAACTACTTCCCGTTGAAGTCTGCCAAGCAGTATCTCTTCGAGCAGAACGAGGTGGCTGGAGAGGTGAGGATCAAGAACTCCGGCTTTACCCAGAAGACCAAAGCCAAGGCCAACAACCCGGTGATCTTGCAGGAATTCATGGATGTATGGGCGGGGCACGTCCACGATATGTCCATGTATCATGCATTCCTGCTGCCCCTGGAGGATTTCAATCGGATCTTCAACTACAATACCCCCAAGTCGGAGGGAGTAGACCCCAAGAGTGTGAAGGGGACCATCCAGAACGCCTATGGCGAGGAGGCCGTCAAGTACGTCCGGCAGATGATCACGGATCTGAACGGCGGTGCCCGGTCGGATCCCAGGGAGCAGCCGGGAAAGGCGCTGGTGAGCAGGTTCAAGAAGGCGGCGGTGGTGGCCTCACTATCCGTGGCGATCCAGCAGCCTTCGGCGCTGAACCGGGCCAAGGCGCTGGTGGGAGACAAGTATTTCTTGAGTCTGAATCCCCGACTGATCTCCATGAAGCGGCTGTGGAAGGAGCTGAAGACCTATGCTCCCGTTGCTGCGATCAAGGAGATGGGACGTTTCGACATGGATACCAGCGTCAGCACCGTGGACTACATCAAGAACGAGGGCGGCTTCATGAAAAAGATGGACGATGCCACCGGCTGGCTGCCGAGTAAGGCGGATGAGTGGGCCTGGGTGCAGATCTGGGCGGCGGTAAAGAAGGAGACGGCGGCCAGACGGTCTGATCTGGATGTGGGGTCGCGGGCATTCCTTCAGGCTGCAGGAGAACGGTTCACAGAGGTGATCGTCAAGACTCAGGTGTATGATTCTACGCTTTCCCGTAGTGCCAATATGCGGTCCAAGAATCTGTTCATGAGTATGGCCACCTCTTTCATGGCAGAGCCCACAACTTCGATCAACATGATCGAGGATGCATTCCGACAGTTCAAGCGCGGGTACCGGCGGCAAGCCACGAAAACGGTACGGGCTGTGCTGGATTCGGTGACGCTCAATGCCGTACTTGTGTCGCTGATATATGCCATGCGGGACGATGATGAAGACGAGACATTCCTGGAGAAATATGCCGCAGCGCTGACCGGAGAGCTGACGGACGGCGTGAATCCGCTGACGTACATCCCCTTCGTGAAGGATGTGTGGTCGCTGATGCAGGGATATGATGTGGAGCGCAGCGATATGTCGCTGATCAATGACATCGTGGATGCCCTGGACCGCTGGGGGCAGCTGATGGGGACCGACACCAGCGACATGGACGAAGCGGCGCTGGAAACTCATCGGCAGAAGGTCGTGGGCGCGGCATGGACACTGGTGGATGGTGTGGCTTCGGCCTTTGGGATCCCGCTAAAAAACATCCGCCGGGATATCGACGGGGCGATCAATGCCTACAAGACTGCCACCAACGGGCTGGGCGACAATGCCGCCAGCTTCTGGGATGCGGTACAGGATGCCGTGGCAGATGCTGTGCCGATCGTGGACTGGTTCTATGATGAGACACGGGCGGATCGGCTGTATCAGGCGATCGTCACCGGCGATGATGCCTACCGGGAGCGGATCGAGGCGCAGTACGGCAGCGAGGATGCGATGGTCGGCGCTGTGCGGAAGGTGTTCCGGGAGCGGTATCTGGAAGGTGCAGTGGACGAAGACCTGGTGGTGGATACACTGGTCGAGTATGGTGCCACCGAGGATGAGGCCAGGGCCGATGTGGCCTACTGGCGGTATTCTGCCGATCATCCTGATGAAGAGGTCTATGCTCAGTGGTTCGACAGCTACTACGCCAAGGTGGCGGATTCCGGGATCGATGTGGATGTCTACATTGGGTACCGGCAGAAGGTCAGGGGAGTCACCAAGAAGGACGAGAAGATGGAGCTGATCGATGATCTGCCGATAAGCCGGAAGCAGAAGGACGCGTTGTACTTCGCCGAAGGCTGGGCGGAGAGCACACTGGATGATGCTCCGTGGCATTGATGCACAAGTGGGGGGGATTTTCGGATCCCTCCCTTTTGTGTTATCCTTGGGCAAAAAGGAGGGATCGGATATGGTGGATACGAAGTGCAGGATCGTGCTGGATGTTCAGGACGATTTTGCCAGGGTACAGGTCAACGTGAAGACCGGCGACGTGGGGCGGAAGCTCTATATCTCTCTGGTGGATGGGGGCGTACCGTATATCTTCGATGCCGGAACATATGTGTCCCTGACCGCCAGGAAGCCCAACGGGAATGTGCTGTATGATGAGCGCTGCACCGTGGAGATCGGCGACATCGTTGTGTACGAGATCGATGGGGCTGTGAACGAGCTGGAGGGCCGGGTGCCTTGTGAGGTGAAGGTCTACGGTGAGGACGGCTCTGTATTGACCAGCGCCAGGTTCGACATGATCGTACGGGACGCGATCTATAAGGATGGCGACGAGGTGGAGGTGCCAATGGGTAAGACGAGGGTTTTGCTGTCTCCGAAGGAGGCCCGGGTCGGGGAGTATCTGGAGATCGAGGAAGTGGACGAGAATAGGCGGGTCGTACAATTGAAGAGCGTACCTGCGCCTGACGGGGCCGGCGGTTCCGGAGATGGCAGCTGTGGGTGCAGCATCACGGTGGCTCGGACTGGGTCGGAGGATGATCCGGTGGATCTGAGCGCCTATGGGATCGGGGCTGGGGATACGGTGCGGTTCCCGGCGGGGACGTACTATGTGGC
>JAFTKE010000115.1 GCA_017456045.1 Oscillospiraceae bacterium | reverse complement strand
GATCTTCTGCGCCTTATAGAAGGTAACGCTGGTGGCAGAATCACTTTGCGCCGTCAGATACAGCTGGGCGGAGCTGTAGGTGATATCCCTGGCCCCGGCGTCCGTCAGCGTCATGGAGATATCGTCCACCGTGAAGGTGCTTTCCTTGGTGGTGCTGTTCCCTGCCAGGTCCTCCACGCTGACCGTCACGGTATGCTGACCCTCTCCCAGGGTGTAAGCAGTGGTGGCATAGGGCGTCTCCACCGGCTCGCCGTCCAGCAGCACGCTAAGCTGGCGCATCCCGTTGGCCTCAGTGATCGTGGGCGCGATGGTGATGTCGCCGGTGAGGCTGGCACCGTCACTGAAGCCCATGTCCACCGCAGGAGCGGTATTGTCCACGATGAAGGTGACTTCCTTCGTACTGGTGCCGTTCGTGACCTTCAGGGTGTGTTCTCCGTCAGAGAGCTTGGTGGTATCCACCGCCACACCCACTGCGTTGACTTCGCTGGACGGCACAGAGAAGGTCACATCCATGTAGGGACACCATTTGTTGGAATCACCGATGTTATGGACCGCATCCAGAGCGGTGCTGAGGTTGGTTTTGGCACTGGTATCCACACCCCCATAGCTGGAGGGTCCGATGGAGGTGGGAAGGTAGGTGTTGCCATTGGGCAGCTTCAGCTGGAGCTGGGACACCTGATAGTCATCCCGGTTGGAGCTGGGGGACAGATGCTCGTCCACCGACACGCCATAGGTGCCTGCCCAGAACCGCAGCGTCACCTTATACTTGCTGGAGCTGTAAGAGAAGAGGCTGTTGTCCACATGGACCACCTGCCCCGGCGTGTTCACATACAGCCATTTGCCGATATCCTTCACCAGCTCATTGTCGGTGGTGGTGAGGATGTTCTTGAAATAGCTGTCCAGGCCACTGGTGAGGAAGGAGAAGTACGCTCCATCCTCCATCATCGCCGTGGTAGTATACTGGGTGCCATCGATATAGATCTTGGTGGATGCGTTGGTGCCGCCGTCGTTGGCGGTGATGGAGACGGTGCCGCCCACCTCTTCGCCTTCCGAGATATTGGTGCGGATCCCATCCACCTCATTGAGCTTTTGGATCTGAACGGTGTAGATGCCGCAGATGGTGTCCCGGAAGTAATTGCTGTTGACCACATAGAATTCCACATAGTCATGATCGAACAGCTCATAGGCCGGGAGGACCCACTCGTAGATGTTGGGCAGCCGGATACCGCCCTCGGTGCCCACCAGCCAATCGCCGGTGCCGTCGAAGCGGTAGTAGGTACAGGTGTTGGTACGGGCCGTCCGGCTGTTGAAATCGTACCAGAAGCTGACCCGGATATCCTCGCTCTGCATCACCGAGGTGGGGATGGTACAGCCATCCGCCACGTGCATCTTCACCGCGTCGCCGTAGTCCAGCTTGTAGCTCAGCTGTGCGGCATCGACCGTGCCGATGGTGCTGGCAGTGTTGGCAGAGTACAGCAGCATCTCCGGGCCCTCGGGGTTGATCTGCAGATGGGCAGACTTATCGTCAGAGCAGTCGGTGGTGCCGAGATAGGAATAGCTGGATACCAGCTGGCCCAGACCGCCGTCGCTGTCCACCTGGAACACCTCCAACGCCCGGTTGGTGTTGTTGAAGGACCCCTGATTGGTGAAGATATACACCGGGGTACTGCTGCTGAGCCCATAGGCCGTCCGGAAATCGGACAGCGTGGGGAAGCTGGTGTAGTCGGTGATATTGGAATACCGATAGCACCACAGCACCGCCGTACCACCGGCAGGGACGGTACAGCCGCTGGAGGAGCCCACATGATCGGAGGCGGAGGAGCTGTACTTGTGCAGCTGCAGTACCTTCCGGTGTCCCTCCTTGGTCACGTAAGTCACCTGATAGTCGGTGTTCAGATCCACCGCACTGTCGGTGGTATTGGTGATCTCAAGGCACTCCATGAAGTCGGAAGCGGAGCCATAGGAGCTGCTCCGGTTGACATCATTGGGCCGGACCTCCGTGATGTACACGCCCTTCCCGTCGAAGCCCTCCAGGGTATTGGCAACGATCAGGCCCCGGAGCTGCCGGGTGTATACATAGCCGGCGCTGGGGAGGGTCATGTTCCGATAGACCTCCATGGCACTGCCGGTCAGGGGCAGCTGCAGCTCCACGGCGAAGCCGTCCTTCACATTGGTCTCATTGACCGTGGTGAAGGTGCAGGTGGTCTCACCGCTTTTATCCTTGATGGTATAGGTAGCGCCACTGTCCCAGCCCACGCCGTTGACGATCTTCAGCACCAGCGCGCTGTCGGGGATCCGGTGGGCGGCACGGAACTCCGCCTCCGTAGGCAGCGTCGCCGCCACATCGGTGCGGTAGTTCCACAGCACCACCGGCTGCCCCTTGGTCAGGGTCACATCGGAGCTGCCATCCACTGTGGTGATGGTCAGCAGTGTGGTGCCGTAGTAGATCTCATACAGATCGTTCAGCTTGATGTCCGCATCATGGGTACTGCACACCTCTAAAAACTCCATCAGATCCGATGTGCTGTCGTAGAGCTGGATCGGCTCATACCCATTGGCCTCCCGGGAATCGTTGGTCGTACTGCGGTCCACGTCATTATTGTAGATCTCCGTGATCCAGACGCCCTCCCCATTGAAGGAGCTTCCCACCAACTCTGTGGTGAGGAACCCATCTTCCACAGCGGCAGACGCCAGGACCTCAGGGATCACCGGCAGCATCTGCAACAGCAGCACTGCGATCAAAAGCCACGCGGCCCTTCGTTTCAGGGAACTCATCATGTATCCACCCTTTCATCATGAAGTTTTTCATATTTCGCTGTCTTATATTATAGATCTTGACCATGGCAATGTCAATTATGACGAATGATCGACCCCCACGTCCCGGCCAAGCGAACCGCCCCCCGACCACCAGATCCCTGTTTGTCGATCAGTTCGTACACGCCTCGGGCCTGTTGCAAAATGCAAGTTTTGCAACAGGCCTTTTTTCGCACGATGAACGCTTATGGGCCACATTCTAGTGACACCAAGATGGTTTTCGGAGTGTTTTTGGGCACAGCAAAGCTGACCGGGAGGATCCTCACGGTCTGGCTGTGGATAACTTTTTCAGTTTTGGATGTTACGCAGCTTT
>JAFTKE010000114.1 GCA_017456045.1 Oscillospiraceae bacterium | reverse complement strand
TCCCCTGCGGCCGGTGTTTTTACGCCCACCACGGCAAAAATGAGTATGAAAAAAGCAACCGTTTCCAAAATAGAAACCGTTGCTTCTGTCACCAAGCTATAAAGTTACCCTCAAGTTACCCTAAAGTTGCGATGTGGTTTGATCAATTTTGCAACTTGCACCGATCTCAAAACAGCTCAAGCCAAAAACGCAACTCAAGACCAGAAAACGCAACTCCCGAGTTGCATTTTCTCTTCACTTCCGGGCACAGAAAAACCACCGTTCCGTTACCGGTTCGGTGGTTTTACTTTTTGAAATACGGAAGCAGATCAAAGTCAGCTACGACGAACAACGCATCGACCTGAACGTCATTTTTCACCTTGATCGTTCCCTTTACGTGAGTATACTTCTGCACCAAAGTGCCGTCGACATCCCTAAGTAAATCATCGGCAAGCAGACCGGGAATGTGTTCTTCGATAGCGCGACATTGCTTGTTGAACAATTCCTCGTCTGCCTGATCGCAGATATTGTATTCATACATCGGCCATCACTCCAATCCCAATTGCTTATTGATGGACTTCCTCGTCTTTGTTGATGTCCTGAGGATGTCCTTTAATGCTTCTTCATAGCTCAAGCCCTTTCTCGCCATCTTGTCAGCTACAAGTTCCTCGAAAGTCTTGTTCGGTTCCTCGACATCCAATCGCTGCCGCTCTTTTTGATCACGCATCAAATCCCGTGCATTGGTACGGTTTTGATTGCGAAGATCACAAGCTTGACGCGCCTGCTCTTCAAGACTGAGTGACGGGTCGATTTGAGCCAGGATCCTCGAATCCTGCACATTGTACCATCTCCGCACTGCTCTGTTGGATAGTTTACCTATCAGCGGTTAGATCTCAGAGAAGGATTTGCCAGCGACGATATACTCCATATCTTCGCTCAATACTATTTTACCACCATTCCTGGCTTTTTCAAGTATTTCTTTGAACTGTAGATCGGTTTCTTTGGTCGCCGCCTTCCCATGCTTCCACGTGAACCCAGCCGCCTCCGTCCGCTCCCACTGCTCCCGCAGTCCAGCGGCCTTCGAAAACCGATGATACTCCTCCCGGGTCCGCACCAGCCGGATCTGATCCCACTGGAGCTTCTCCTTGTCCCCGGTCTTCTCATCGATCAAGATCCGACGCTTCTGCTTCCGCATGGACCGTTCCAAGCTCCGCTGACGCTGGGTGGCCTCGTACATGGTGTAGTGCTTCCCTTCAACGGTCACGCCCTCCTCATTGGCCCGGCGCATCTCCTCCAGCTCCTCCCGGGTGTACTGGGGACTGTTCACGCCCAGGATGATGGGCATAGCAGAGTGACCGCAATTCAGCGTCCCGATCCGGCGCACCAGGGACCCATTCAGCCGGGCGTATTCCACATCGGAATATTGCCTGCCCTGGATCGGCTCATGGTCCGGCGCGCTGGCACTATGAGCGGATATCTCCCACCCATCGCACCCCAGATCATCATGGTTCTGCTGGGAGATCTGCTCCTGCATCAACCCCAACCCGCCCATGATGTTCCGCCGCACCGCCGCCTCCAGAGAGGTATGGACACCGCTCTCATAGTCGATCGTCTGGATGCCCTTCTCCGCCAGATGCCGGGTAGCATCCCGGATCGCGGAGGTATAGTCCTGGGCACCGGTGACCACCTTGTTGAAAGCGAAGTCACAGCACTGCTTATAGGCATCCGTCAACGATCTGATCCGCCGTCAGCATCCGCAGCACCCCCTAGCAAGTGACGTGGGGATCTCCCCCATCTTCTGCCGCCCTCTATCTCGTATCTCATATCTCGTAACTCATATCTCTTCCACTGCCTCCGGCATAAGATCCTTCCGGATCCTGGCTCTCTGCGCCACCGTCTCGCAGGGCATCCCATACACATAGCCCAGATACCGCTCCGGCTGCAAAAGCCCAGCCTGCACCTCAGACAGCATCCGCTGCCGCACCTTCTCCTCATCATAAAGCACCCCATTGCCCCAGGAAACAGCCACCGCATCCTCAGCCACCTCGTGGGCACCGCTCACCCGATACAGCCGCCCCAGCACGCCGCACACCCGCAGTGCCTCCCGGACAGCATCCTCCCACATCCGCTGGAAGTCGATGATCGTCAAGTTGTACTCACCCTGGGTGGAAGTGATCTCCGTGGCCGTCCGCTCCGCCGCCTCCACATCGGAAAGCAGCCCCCGCTTCAGCCCGATCACGTTCTCGATGCTCCGCAAAAGGTCCTGCTCCCGGTTAAGATAAGCCCCTTCCCGCAGCTCCGGCGAGAAGATCGTCACCCCCACGGTCTCCGGATCCTCATCCAGCCCCACGAAGGTGGTATCATCGAACACCAGCCGTCCCCGCGCATCCTTTCGCATCATGTCCGCGCTGACGATGATCCTGCTTTTACCGCGTTCGAATTCGCCGTTCATCTGTGCCATGTTCCGGTCGATGGCCCGGATCAGCCCCACCGCCGCCGCATACACAGAAACGGCATCCGCCGACCCATCCACACAGTTCAGCACCGGCGTCCGCACACTGATCAGCCCCACAGACCCCACCGGCTCCCGGAACGTATACTCCGCCGCCAGCGCCTCATACTCCGGCAAGGAAGCAAGCGCCACCTCCTGTCCCAGCTGGTTCGCCCCATGGGACCGATACAGCCGGTTTTTGATGGTCAGATACCCTCTCCCATCCATCGTCCGCCGCTCCAGCAGCGTATAATACCACTTGTCCCGCACAGTGACGGTAGCGGTACCCACATCTGTGACGATGCCCTCATCATCCCTTCCAAAGATGATCGCCCGGTCCCGCGGCACCACCACGAACCGGAACCCATCCTTCCCTGGCAAAGGCTTCAAGTAACACTCACCGCCCACCAAAGCCAGCTGCACCGCCTGCTCCTGCTTTTTTTCCAGAGCCTCCATCAGCCCCTGGGCAAAGGCATCAGCGCACTCGTTCCCATACTCAGAGAACACCGCCCGGACGATCTTCCGCACGATGGTGTGCGCCACCTCCTTGCTGGGATCCTCCCGGTCATCTCCCTCCCGCCGATAATACAGCCGGAACCATTCCTCGATCGCCCGCTCCATCTCAGCCGACGTGATATCCGCCGCCCCGAAAGCCAGCTGATACGCTCCCTTCATCTCTTCCCCTCCTCGACCACGGCCTTCCGCTGGGCCCTCACGCCCCACTTCAAGCCGTCGATGTATTCTTGTTTCAAAGCGACCACGTTCCGCAACCGCTCATTCTCCTTCTCCAACTCCCGGATCTGCCGCAGCAGCTCCTCCCGAGCCCACACCGGCAACACCCTATCGATCAGCCACCGTTTCGACCTCATCATCCAAAAAACCTCCCCCAAAAACCTTTGGCGCGCAGCGCCCTTGGCTTCCCCCGGGGGGAAGCTGTCGAGCGAAGCGAGACTGAAGGGGAATGCGGGCATGGATGCAACGAGCATCACCACGTTGCAGACATCCCCCAAGCCTTCATATCTCTCCTCATCACCGTGGCACAAAAATACCGGATATCATCCATAGCGTGATCGTTCTCCTTGACCACCTTATCCACCTCACCTTTCCCTTCCCAGCGATACAGCCCGAACTCCCGGATCGCATCCACACACCCGGCCCCGATCCGTATCACCCCGGAGCGCAGCATATCAGCCACCAACCGGATCCCCGGCAGGACCTCGTTCCGCGCTTTCCGCACCGAAAACCGCCCATGCCGCCGGATGCAGGCGATGAAGCTGGCGGCCGACGGATCCACGATCACACACCGGATCTCCCGTTCCCCCGCCAGCTCCACCAGTGCCTGATAATATTCCTCATCCGTTTTCATCTGCGCGCTGCCCCGCCCGGAATAGTAGTATTCCTTGACTCGCACCGCCCGCCCATCGGCCACACACCAAAGCCCCGCCGAAAAAGGGTTCAGCGTACCATAGTCGCAGGAGATATACCACACGCCACTGTCCGGCACATCCTCCACCACATACTTTTCCCGGTCGAACTCATACACCAGCCCCTCAGCCATGCACCACTGGCCCAGGATGTACCGTCGATAGAACACACCGGAATACATCCGCTCATACCGCTCCCGGATCTTAGGATCCAGCGACAGATTGTCCGCCATCGTAAAATGCAGATGCAAGGCGTTCCGTTCCCTGGCCTTGCACACCCATTCCTTGTAGAACCAATGCTCCGGCCCGGCAGGGTTGCAGTTGAACCACAGCTTGGACCCCGCAACAGAACACCGGGCACACACCTGCTCCACGAAGGACCGTGGCATCAACGCCACCTCATCCAGCAGCGCCCCCGCCAGCGTGATGCCCTGCACCAGCATATAGGAGCTTTCGTCCCGTCCACCGAACAAAAAGAAGCTGTTGGTCTTCCCTCCATAGGTGACCACCAGCTTGTTCTCGCTCCACTTTTCTTTCACTTCCATTATCCCGCCCAGCCAGCTCGGCAGATTCATCACCACGTTCCGCCGCAGCGACTGCACGGTCTTGCCGCAGATCCCGAACTTCTGCCCATCGAAGGACGCCATGGCCCACAGGAAGAACCCATCCACCATGCACACCGTCTTCCCAGACCGGATCGCCCCATCGCAGATGATCGCGTCCCGCTCCCGAAAAGCCGCCCGGTTCCACCAGGTAGCGGCCAGATTCTGCCGTTTACTGAATCTCTGGTAGATCATCCGTATCCATATCCTCCTCCGTCTGCTCCAGCAGCTTCTCCACCAGATCGTTCTCCACCGGCCCTGACTCTTCCTTGCCTCCGAACATCCCCAAGTGCTTCCCCAGCAGCTCCAACGCCTTGACCTTGTCATAATTGCTCACCGTGACCCCATACCGGCTGACCTTGATCCCAGCGATCGCTCGCCGCTGGGCCTCCGTCAATCCCTCCGTAGGGATCACCCTTACCGCCCCATCCTCGGCCACATTGGTGTGATCGGTGACCTTGGCGAAAGCGATCGCCGCCAATTCCCGGATCACCATATCCTGGGTGATCTCGGTCCGTGCCGACCGCCGCCCCATGGCCTCCCGCACCGCCTCCGCCACCGCCGGATCCTTCAATAGCCGATAAGAATGCTTCTCCGCGCTTTTGGCAGAATACCCCGCCCGCACTGCCGCCTGCGTAGCATTGAGATCCACCAAATATTCCTCCACGAACCGCCTCTTCCGGCTCGACAACTCCAAACCAAACCACCTCCCAACGCCTCAAACTGTAGAGTGGAGCGCCCCCGTCGGCGCACCAACGCCCTCGGCTCCCCTATCAGGGGAGCTGTCGCCATAGGCGACTGAGGGGTCGGCAGCCTGTCAAAAAAACCATGTCATCACGCTGTCGCAAGATCGCCCCAGCACCCTCGCCCGCTCTCCACACCTACATCCTACTCCACCCTAAAGGCAAAATCAATGTCCCCAAAGTGTCCTAACTCACCTCCATCCCATACATGGCCACCGTCAGCCGATACAGTATCCGGTCCAGCCTTTTGTACACCGACCGTTTCTCCATCATGGCCCATTCCTCCCGCAGATGCTCGATCACGTCCCGCTCCCCCAGCACGTATACCCGCTCCAGCGTCCGGGCCTCCTGGGGATCCAGCGCCCCCAGCCCCCGCTCCACGAAGGCCACATACTGCTTCGCCATCTGCAGGTTCCGCTCCAGATCTTCCCTTTGCACCAGATTCCACAGCATCCGATCCTGCCGCCCGCTGCTCTTCACCGTCACACCATCCGTCGCCGCGCACCGGATCGCCACGCCCTCCAGCTCCAGCCTTTTCAATTCCAGCGGAATGCTCTCACACGCTGCTCTCTGCAGCCCCAAGTCCCGCAGCATATCCACACACCGATCCTTCCATCTCACCATCACAGATCCCTCCCAAACATCATCCGAAAATACGCCATCCTCATATCCCACCACCGGACATACCCAGGGCAAGCCATATCACATACCTTCTCAACGGGGCACCCCATGCAGGGCCCATCTCTGAGAGACCGCTCCACTTCCAACGGATGCTCATACCGAAGCACCTGCCGCCCCGACCCCACCGCCTGGGCAAAGGCATTGATCCACCGCTGCCGCGCCAGATAATCCGCCGCCCACTGACACTCCCCCCGACCGCAGTCAGGATCGGCGCAGCAACGCATCGCGCACCCAAAGATCTTTTTCCGTCCATCGATCACCATATCATTCCTCCCACTCCACCCAATGGCTGCACCGATCCCGACACCGCCCACAGGCGATGCCCCGCAGCCCAAAGGGCTCCAGATCTAAATACTGTTCCGTCAACACCGGCTCTCCACACCGAACACACACCGGTCTCCTCCCAACGACCCGATCCCACCCGACCTGCCGCCGCTCCTCCATCGAATACCCTTCCAAACCTCCACCTCCTTCGTAAGGGAGTGTCACCGCCCCTCCCGGCGACACATAGCGTCACGCCGCCCAAGCCCCTCTCCCAGGGCGATACTATCAACAGTCAAAAGACACGCCGCCAGATCCCTGTTTGTCGGGCAGTCCACACACGCCCTTGCCCCCCTCATTTATGAGGGGGTGCCCCACAAGCGCAGCGCAGTGGGGCGGGGGGAGTCCGAATATTTCGGCATTTCCCTGTTTGTGGGGGGACGCCATGTAGGGAAAGGGCATGCCCTTTCCGGTGTGCTTGCCACGGCAAGCACACTAAAAACGCATCATTTCGGGCGTGTTGCAAAATGCAACACGCCCTCGATATAGCTCCTGAAAGGTCGCTTCGATATACGCCTGCGGCGTTCGATATGCGCTGAAGCACACGATATGTCCTGCGGGACAAGAAGGAGCGATATCATATCGAGTCCTCTTGAGAGGACATATCGAATTTCCGCAGGAAATATGTCGATCTCGCGCAGCGAAAATATCGACATAACGAATCTGGTCGTCTTGATGAGGTGGGGCTGTTGCAAGATCTGTATTTTGCAACAGCCCCTTTTGGCTACCTGCAAAAAGATACTACTGTAGACCATCGTCACGGTCATCAGCTTTCGTCAATATAACATCAGATCGCACAGGCGTGGAAATTCCTCAGGGCGTGTTGCATAATGCGACATCGTAGGGGCGAGCATTGTGTCAAGAGAAACATGGGTAACACATAGGGAAGAGACATAACAGTTTTACTCTCCCATGGCATCTGATCCACATCCTTTGTTTGATCTGATGCATTTTATTTTAGCAAAAACTGTTACCTATGTCTCTTCTCTACCTGTTACCTATCTTACTTCTCTATACACATTGCTCGTCCGGC
>JAFTKE010000113.1 GCA_017456045.1 Oscillospiraceae bacterium | reverse complement strand
TGCATCGCTCAGTACGCGAAACGATACAGCGGCCATCAGCCGCCCAGCGCCCCCAAGGGGCGCGATGCCTTCCCCCGGGCGGACGGTGGCCGAGCGCCAGCGAGGTCGGAAGAGGAATGCGGGCTTAGACCTAACAGTTCAGAAAACCTATCAGACATCCTGAAACGCGAAACGATACAGCGGCCATCAGCCGCCCAGCGCCCCAAAGGGGCGCATATCCCTTCCCCCGCCAAACAGGGGACTGACCGGGATGTACACAGCGACAAAAAAAGTGGCCGCCGGATGCTCCGGCGGCCTAGTTTTTAGAGGAAGGAAAACAGTCAGATCACTCCAGCAGATCCAGCGGATCGACGCTGATATCGTCCAGGGCCACGCAAAAATGGACATGGTCCCCCAGGGCGCTCTCCAGCAGGGCAGACCGGCCCACATAGCCGATGGTCTGGCCCATCACCACCTGGTCTCCCGCTGAGATACACACCTCCGGATCCAGGCTGGCATAGGTGGACACATAGCCTCCATCATGGCGGATCACCACGGTGGTGCCCATCTTATCGTCCTGATAGACAGTGTACACCGTCCCATCCGCGGCGGAAGTCACCGGCGTGCCGCTCTCCGCGGCGATGTCCAGCCCGTCATGGACCCGCCAGTCCCGGGTGGTGGGGTCATAGGTCAGGCAGTCCATGCTATGCTCCATCACCGTCTGTCCCACCACCGGCAGCCGCATCTTCATGGGCTTGCCGGTGGACGGGGCAGGGGACTGCTCCGAGGGCTTGGTGGCGACGACAGGCGTATCCTGCTGGAGCGTGTCCACCGCCGGATCGTCCCTGGACCCGTCAGCCACATCGCCCACATTGCGATAATACAGATAGCCGCAGATCCCGATCACCACCGCGCAGGATACCAGGGCGATGTAGTACCCCTTCCCGGCGAATCTTTTCCAAAAATCCTTTTTCATCTTTACACCTCCGATAGGTATCATGCCCACATCGAAGGAAGATATACCCTCTAACGGAAGATATTATTATTGCGCTCCGATCAAGATCTGCGCCAGCTCCGAATCCTTGTCCAGGATGATCGTCTTCTGTTCGCCGGTCATGCTCTTCTCCAGGGCGTCCAGCGCCAGGATGAACTCATAGAATTCCCGCTTCTCCGGGGTGTCGTAGGCCTCCGCCAGGATCCGCATATACTCTGCCTCGCCCTCGGCCACCAGCTTGGCGGCCTCCGCCTCGGCATCGGAGATCATGATCGCCACGGTCTGATCCACTTCGTTGCGCTTCAGTCCCGCTTCCTTGTTGCCGTCGGCAGTGTAGCCGGCGGCCATCTGGTTCCGCTCGGAGATCATCCGCTCGTACACCGCGTTCAGGTTGCTCTCAGGCAGATCGAACTGCTTGATCTTCACGTCCTCCACGTGGATGCCGTACACCACAGCCTGCTCATCCACGATGGCGGCGATGCCCTCATAGATCTCGTTTCGCTCGGCACCGTCCTCCATGTTGATGATATCCGCCTGGGCCAGAGTGCCCATGGACCGCTTCAGCACGCTATAAGTGATCGAGTTCAGCCGCTCCTCCGCCTCAGCGGTGGTGCCCACGGCACGGTAGAACTGCTGGGGATCGGAGATGCTCCACAGGATGTAGCAGTCCACGGTCATGTTCTGCTTGTCCAGCGTCAGCACCTCGGAAGGGGGGATGTCGTAGAACTGGGTGGCCTTGGTGAAGTACTCCACCGAGTCCGTGAAGGGGATCTTGAAATGCAGGCCGGGACTATCCACAGTGTCCACGATCTCCGAGAACCGGAACACACAGGCGTACTGGTTCTCCTCCACCACATAAACGCTGCTCCCCACCAGGATCAGCAGCAACACCACCAAAACGGCAGCGATAATGACACCTTTTTTCATCATCCGTTCCCTCCCATCAGGCTCTCCAGAGGCAGGAGCATCTGGACATCGGACCCGTCACCGGCACTGGTGTCGATATACACCTTCACCCCAGGCAGGATCTTGGAGATCGCCTCGTAATACATCCGGGACTTGGTGATCTCCGGGTCACGGGCATATTCCTCATACATAGCGGAGAACATGGCCACCTGCTCGATCGCCTCGTTGATACGAGCCTCCTTCTGGTAGCCTGCGTCCTTGAGCAGCTTGTCCACCTGGGCATCGGCGGCGGGGAGCTGGGCGTTCTCATAGGCGATGGAATCGTTGACCACGGCCTGGGCCTGCTGCTTAGCGGTCTCCACCGCCTTGAAGGCCTCCACCACCTCCACCGTAGGAGGCTCCGCGTCCTGGATCCGCACGTCCACCAGGGTCAGACCGATGTCATATTCCGCCAGGATCTCGGTCACCAGGGCCTTGACCTGCATCTGGATGCTCTCCTTGCCGTCGGTCAGGACGCTGTCGACAGTGGAGGAGCCCACCACGTTGCGGACCTGGCTCTGGATCAGGTTCTTCAAGATCAGCTCCGGATCCGTGGAGGAGTACAGGTACTGCACCGGGTCGGAGATCTTGTACTCCACGAAGAAATCCACGTTGACGATGTTGTAATCGCCGGTGATCATGGTGCTTTCGCTGGTAGAAGTCACGTTCCCGTGATCGTCGGTGGTATAGCCCAGCTCGATCTTCTGATAAACGTTCACGTCCACCTTCTCCACCTGCTGGATCCCGAAGGGGAGCTTGAAGTGCAGACCGGGATCGGTGATGTCCGTGACCTTGCCGAAGGTGGTCACCACCGCCTGCTGCTTGTCGTCCACGGTGTAAAAGCTGGTCATCACCCCGATCGCGATCACCGCCAGCACCAGGACGATCAGCACTATCCGCCCGATCTTCTTGGGGTCGATGTCGAAGTCGATGTCCTTCGACCATCGATATGTAGACTTTGCCATCTCATTTCCTCCTATACATTATAATAATAGATATGTTACAGTCCCTCCACCATCTGCTCCGTGATGGCACGAAGCTGGGCGGAAGCCCAGGCGGTGAGCATGATGCGAAGCACCTTCTCCACCCGTTCCTTGGCACCGGGGACCGGCTCCTGATAATCCGCCAGCTCCTGGGCGATCGCCTGATCGCGGCCCTGGGGATCGCGCATCACCGAATAGTGGGCCACCAGCCGGATGAACATGAAGTACAGCTGGGAATCATCGATGATATCATCGCTCTCATCATCCAGATGACCGTTGATGTAGCCCAGCAATCCGCAGATCTTCTCCATGGGCAGCACGCTCTTGAGCATATTGATGTTGATGATCCTGCACAGCTGGCGCATAGTGTACTTCTTCCGCACCGGCGGCGACAGGAAGCCCCGCTTCACCCAGTTCTGGATGGCGTAGCTCTCCAGCCCGGTCACAGCGGTCACCTGGCTCAGCACGATCCCGCCCCCAAGGAACATGGCATCGAACTGCTGCTGGATGTACACCGCGTCCTCCCGTTTCCCGGTAAGCACCGTCCCCGGAATGATCCAATCCATCTCCTCACCTCCTGTAACATGGTGATATGATATTATCACATGGTCACGTGACTGTCAAGTACGATCTCGTAACATTTTTGTTAACACCGCCGCACCAAGGGCGTGTTGCAAAATACAACACGCCCTCAGACTGTAGAAAAAGTCGTTGACAAGAAAAATCATCGTTTAGTGTAGCGAGTAACGCAGCGGCCGATGGCCGCCAAGCGCCCCGCAGGGGCGCAATGCCTTCCCCCGGGGGGAAGGTGGCCGAGCGCAGCGAGGTCGGAAGAGGAATGCGGGCGGTAACATAAAAGTCCAGAAAACCTATCAGACTTGCTGAAACGCTGAACGATGATCTAGGTCTATACTGCCCCAAAACCATCACGTCGCCGCCCGCATTCCCCTTCCGCCCCAGTGTGCGCACTGGGGCACCTTCCCCCCGGGGGAAGGGATGTGGCTTCGCCACTAAGGGCTTTTTTGACACGCTGACCAAGCCTTCCCATTTGGGGAAGGCTTGGCGCTCCCGCGCCGGTACCAGAAAGATGCCCCATCAAAAAATATCGTTCTCCTCTTTACGAATCTGAAAAAATATAGTACAATAGCACCGACCAAAGAGAAAGGGGCGGTGTCCATGAATTGCATGAAATGCGGACGGGAGATCCCGTTGGGCCAGGTCTTCTGTAAGGACTGCCTGGCGGATATGCAGACCCACCCTGTCAAGCCTGGGACGCCCATCGTCCTGCCCAGCCACGAGTCGGTGCCTACCCAGCGTCGGACCAACGTCCGCAGGACCCGCAAGCCTGAAGAGCAGATCGGGCTGCTGCGGAAGCTGCTGATCGGCGTGAGCCTGGTGCTGGTGGCAGTGTCCATCGCCTTCGCCATCACCACCGCGGTGCTGCTGGAGCGGATAGAGCGGGGCAGTACCACGTCCCGACCTGGGCAAAATTACAGTACCGAGGCCACAGAGCCATAATGGATGTTTCACGTGAAACATCCATATCCATCACTGTTCCACGTGAAACATAGAAGATAAAGGAGGCGGACAATGGCAAAGACCATCGCCGTAGTGAACCAAAAAGGCGGCGTAGGGAAGACCACCAGCGCCGTGAACCTGACTGCCGCGCTGCATGACCTGGGTGTCCGGGTGCTGCTGTGCGACTTCGACCCCCAGGCCAATGCCAGCTCCGGTCTTGGCGTGGACAAGAGGAAGATCAAGCATTCCGTATACGATGTGATCATCAACGGTATCCCCGCCAAGGACGCGATCGTCCATACCAAATTCGGCGACGTGCTGCCCTCCTCGGCAGACCTGGCCGGTGCCGCGGTGGAGCTGATCGGCGCGGAGGCAAGGGAGAACCGTTTGGATAAGGCGCTATCCCCCATAAAACCAAACTATGACGTGATCCTGATCGACTGCCCTCCGTCACTGGAGATGCTGACCCTGAACGGTCTGTGCGCAGCGGACTCCATCCTGGTGCCGGTACAGTGCGAATACTTCGCCCTGGAGGGCCTATCGGATCTGATGAGTACCCTGCGGATGGTGAAGAAACGACTGAACCCCCGCCTGGAGATCTTCGCCGTGGCCCTGACCATGTACGATGGCCGCACCAACTTCTGCGCCCAGGTGGCAGAGGAAGTCCGGCGGCATTTCCCCGGCAAGGTGTTCTCCACCGTGATCCCCCGCAACATCCGCCTTGCAGAAGCCCCCAGCCACGGCATCCCGGTGACGGCATACGACAGATCCAGCCGCGGCAGCCAAGCCTATAAGGCCATGGCAGAGGAGTTCAAAGCGAAACTATGACAGATCTGTAGGGAAAGGACATGCCCTTTCCGGTGTGCTTGCTGCGGCAAGCACACAAAAGACCACATCCTACGCAAATCGCATACGATTCGCGACGGAAAGGGCATGCCCTTTCCCTACAAATATCATGACGAAAGGAATGATACACTATGGCATCCCCAAAGGGCCTGGGTAAAGGCCTGGGCGCGTTGCTGGGGGATTTCTCAGACGATACCGTCTCCACAGAGAAAAGCCCCTATCAGCTTTTGCCCATTTATAAAGTAGAGCCCAACCCGCTGCAGCCCCGTCGGGACTTCGACGAGGAGGAGCTGGAAGCTCTGGCGGACTCGATCCGGGTCCACGGCATCCTGCAACCTCTGACCGTCCGGCAGCTGGATAGCGGCTACTACCAGATCATCGCCGGTGAACGCCGCTGGCGTGCCGCCAGGATGGCGGAGCTAAGCGAAGTCCCTGCCGTGATCATCGAAGCCGATGACAAGAAGGCCATGGAGCTGGCGCTGATCGAAAACCTGCAACGCCAGGACCTGAACCCAGTGGAAGAAGCCCTGGGCTATGACACCCTGATCAAGGAATATGGTCTGACCCAAGAGGAGACGGCCACCAGAGTGGGCAAATCCCGCCCCGCCGTGGCCAACGCCCTGCGTCTTCTGGGCCTTTGCCCGGAGGTGCTGGAAAAGCTCCGCTCCGGACAGCTCACCGCAGGACACGCCCGTGCCGTCCTTTCTCTGAAAACGGAGAAGAAGCAGATGGAAGCTGCCCAGAAGATCATCGCCCTGGGCCTGTCCGTCCGTCAAGCGGAGCTGCTGTGCAAGAACATGAGCAAAGAGCCCGCCCCGGAGAAGGAGATCACATTGGCTGTGGATTACGTGGCAGAATGTGAGAAGAGCCTGTCGAAGCACCTGGGCCGAGGCGTAAAGATCGTCAACGGCAAACGCAAAGGCCGCTTCGAGCTGGAATTCTACGGCCAGGACGATCTGCAAACACTGCTGGACGCATTGATGCAGATCAAGAAATGATCCGATCGTAGGGGCGACCATCGGTCGTCCGAACCTCTATGAAAACCACCAAACAGAAAGCGGACGACCAATGGTCGCCCCTACAATAAATCATAATATCAACCCTCATAAGGAGAGATCACCATGTTAGACATCAAACGTATCAAAGAAGATCCCGCTGCTGTCAAGGCGGCACTGAAGGCCAAGGAAGTGGACTGCGACGCCACCATCGACCGCATTTTGGAGCTGGATGGCCAGATCCGCGCTCTGAAGACCGCTTCTGAGACCAAGACCGCCCAGAAGAACAAGCTGGCGAAGGAGAACGGCAAGCTCTTCGGTCAGAAGAAGGGCTTCGAGAAGCAGGGCAAGGACACCGCCGAGCTGGATGCCGCCATCGCCGCCAACAACGCCCAGAGCGTGGAGCTGGACAAGGCCATCGAGGGCGAAGTCAAGGAGCTGAAGGTCCTGGCCGATGAGTACCGCATCGCCATGCTGAGCCTGCCCAACCTGCCGGACCCCGACCTGCTGCCCGGCGGCAAGGAGAACAACCCCCCCCTGCGCTATATCGGCGAGAAGCCCCAGTTCAACTTCCAGCCCAAGCATCATGTGGATCTGTGCACCGACCTGGGTCTGATCGATTATGAGCGTGGCGTGAAGCTGGCAGGTGCCGGCAACTGGATGTACACCGGCATGGGTGCCCGTCTGGAGTGGGCATTGCTCAACTACTTCATCGACTGCCACACCGCCGACGGCT
>JAFTKE010000112.1 GCA_017456045.1 Oscillospiraceae bacterium | reverse complement strand
GTTATGTTATCTCCTGCTTTTTAGGCTTTCTGCAAACTTCAGCCCTTCGCCGTTCCCCTTCCGACCCGGCTTCGCCGGCCCACCTAATAAATTGTGGTATGATCGCCACCGGCGATCATTAGGATCTTGATTCGCTGCGCGTCCGCCCCCGGGGGAAGGGAGCGGCTTCGCCGCAAAACCACTTTTTTGACAGTCTGCACAGTGCGACACATAAGTGTCGCACTGCGGCATATGTTGTCATATCGCCCTCGATCCAAAGATCCGCTGGAAGACTGTCAGCGATCAAGCATCCTCTTGCTAGATCGTCGTCCACACGACCGAACGATCATAATAATGTGGGACGGACGACCTTACGGCATGATGATCGGCGTTTCGGTATGTGCCTCTTTTAATTGATCGGACCGGAATCATTACACCTTGATCTTTCGTTCTATTTCGATATGATGATCATGATGATAAAACGGACTTTCGGAAGAAATATACATAGGGGGACCTCTAAACACTCCATTTCGAGCGGGCGGTGGATATTTTTCCGCAACTCTTCACTAAGGGGGAGTTTTTAGAGGTGCCCGATAATTCGTAGGTCTATCAACGCGCCCTCATACTATCCTTGCCATGGCGAGGAGCGAAGTTCAGAGGAACTCCTTGACTTTTTCCCCATCTTGGGATATCCTAATCAAAAAAGGAGGGAACCCCCATGTCTGACTTCAAAAAGATCCTGTCCGCCGGCGTAGCGATCTCTCTGCTGGCCTGCCTCACCGTGGGCTGTGCTGCCGAGGACGATGCGGACCCCACCACCCAGACGCCCCAGACTACAGCCCCCGTGGAGACCACCGCCCCCACCGAGACCACGGCCCCCACCTCCCCGGACCATACCGATGAGGCCCAGGTGGAGCATAGCCACTACGGTCTGCGGTTCAAGCTGGGCGAGAGCTTCACCACCGAAGTCTCCGAGGCCAACAGCCAGCTCCTCCAGTTCCACAGTGGAGACATCAAAGGCAGCGTGGAATACGGCTCCATGGAAACGGTCCTGGGTCGGACAGTGTCCACCTCCCAGGAAGCCGCCAACCATCTGCTGTCCCAGATGCCTGATGCGAAGGATGCCTGGATCGGCTCCAGCACCGGCGTGTGCTTCTACCTGGTGGTCCCCGGCACCGAGACGCTGCAGGTCTATGGTGTCTATGTCTACGGCGATATGTGCTGGAAGGTCATGGCGGAAAGCCCGGACTCCGCAGACAAGGATCTTTTGATCCGCATCGTCGGCCGCGGCTCCTTCGCATCAGTCCAGGGGTGATATCAGTCCATATAGTAAGGCCGGAGGCCGACGTCGATGTCGCCCTCCGGCCTTTTTTTCATGCCCCTACACATTCCATACGATCCGGCCGTCCATCGAGCGAGGAAAATTGTCAGTGTTTCCAGCACGATTTTCGTTGACAAACGGCGTATTTTAGGATACAAATATACTGTCTCATTTTACGCAAATAAACACAGAAACGGGGGAGGATAATGTCCAAAGAACTCATCAGACTCCGGGGACTATCCATGGAGTTCGACGGGGAGCGGATACTAGACAGTATCGACCTGTATATCAACGATCATGAATTCCTCACCTTGCTGGGCCCCTCCGGCTGCGGCAAGACCACCACACTGCGGATCATCGGCGGCTTCCTGACGCCCACGTCCGGCACCGTGACCTTCGACGGTCAGGTGATCAACGACGTGCCGCCCTACAAGCGGCAGATCAACACCGTGTTCCAGCGCTACGCCCTGTTCCCTCACCTGAACGTCTTCGACAACATCGCCTTCGGCCTGCGGGTCGCCAAGGTGCCCAAGGAGGAGATCAATGAGCGGGTGGAGCGGATGCTGGAGATCGTCAGCCTGAAGGGCTACGGCCATCGGTCCGTGACGGCCCTGTCCGGCGGTCAGCAGCAGCGTGTGGCGATCGCCCGGGCCCTGGTGAACCAGCCCAAGGTGCTGCTTCTGGACGAGCCTTTGGGCGCGCTGGATCTTCGTCTGCGCAAGGATATGCAGAACGAGCTGAAGCGGATCCAGCAGGCCACCGGCATCACCTTCATCTATGTCACCCACGACCAGGAGGAAGCCCTTTCCATGTCCGATACCGTGGTGGTCATGGATAAGGGCCGGATCCAGCAGATCGGCAGGCCCGAGGATATCTATAACGAGCCGAAGAACGCCTTCGTGGCAGACTTCATCGGCGAGAGCAACATTCTGGACGGTGTGATGCTGGCTGACTACCGTGTCCGCTTCTTCGGCCGCACCTTCGAGTGCGTGGACAAGGGCTTCGCCCCCAACGAACCGGTGGACGTGGTCATCCGTCCGGAGGACATCGACATCGTCGCGCCCCAGGAGGGCCACCTGGTGGGCACCGTCACCTCGGTGACCTTCAAGGGCCTGAACTACGACATCATCGTGGAGTTCAAGGGTTTCAAGTGGCTGATCCAGACCACGGACTTCCACGGCGTCGGCTCCACCATCGGCATCCGGCTGAACCCGGAGGATATCCACATCATGCACAAGAGTGAGTACTCCGGCATGTTTGGCGACTACAGCTCCTACTCCGCCGAGTACGACGAGCTGACGGAGGATGCCGACGATGAGGAAGAATAAATCCCTCCTGCTTTCCACCCCCTACATCCTGTGGATGCTGGTGTTCACCCTGATCCCTCTGGGGGTGGTGGGCTACTATGCCATGACGGACCCCGCCACCGGGGCCTTCTCCCTGACCAACCTGCAGCAGCTGGGACTGCATATGCCGGCGCTGTGGCG
>JAFTKE010000111.1 GCA_017456045.1 Oscillospiraceae bacterium | reverse complement strand
TCGGTGGCCACCATGTACAGCGTACCGTCGGTGGAATAGTTGGAATAGACCTTCACCGCGTCATCGATGGTGCCGTCGGTCAGCTGAGAATCGAAGGTGATCATGCCCATCTCCACCACGCTGTCCAGGTCAGACGCATTGAAGTAGATGTTATACAGGATCTCGCTTTCGAAGCTGACAGTACCGTAGCTCAGCGCCAGGGTGGGCTGGACCACCGCGTCAGGATCCGCCGCGCCGCAAACCGTGCAGCTGCCGCCGGAATAGCTGTGACCGGTGGCCGCCACAGTGTCGCCGGTGTAGCTGTCGCCACAACCAGAACAGGTGTAAGTGGTGTAGCCCGCCGCGGTACAGGTGGGAGCGGTCACCTTGCCGGAATAGCTGTGGCCGGTGGCTTCCACGCTCTGGGTCTGGACCGCTCCGCACACGCCGCAGCTGCGCTCCAGCTTACCATCGACGGTGCAGGTGGGAGCCACCGTCTCGGACCAGGCGCCGTAGCTATGGCCGGTGGCGGCGATGGTCTCGGAGTAGCTATAGCCACAAGAAGCGCAGGAGTAGGTGGTCTTGCCGGCGGTGGTACAGGTGGCGGCGGTGGTGGTGCTGGTGTAGTCATGGCCCACGTTAACGTCGCACTTGGTGCAGCTGCCATCGGTGCCGTGGCTGGGATGGGTGCAGGCAGTAGCCACATAGCTCAAGGTGTAGGTATCGTCCCCATTGTCCATCAGGGTGAAGGTGATGTCCTTCCCGCCGGGGACGAACAGCTTCTCAGCCGCGCCGGTGGAGGTGTTGTACAGGGTGCCTGCAGAGATGTTCTCGCCATAGTAGGCAGAGAGCATATACCAGTCCTGGTTGTCCCCGGACTTGACAGCCACATAGCTGTCCTGGGTGAAGAAAGCGGTGAGCTTCCCATCCACGAACTTATACTGGCCCAGGTTCTCCCAGTCGCCCTCGCAGGCGTAGTCTGCGCCGTTGATATAGCCGAAGAGGTAGTAGTCCTTGGTGGGCTTCTTGATGCCGCAGACCGTACAGATATTGCTGGAATACTGATGGGCACAGCTCATGCCGCAGGTGCCGCAGACGCCGTCGGTCCAGCTGCTGTGGGCGCACTGCTTGCCGCAGGCGGTACACACGCCATCCGCATAGCTGTGGCCCAGAGGTGCGGTGAAGTCGCTGTTGTAGCTGCTGGAGCAGACGGTACAGGTATGGGTGATGTAGCCGCCGGTGGTGCAGGTGGGCTCCAGAGTGGAATCAGTGTAGCTGTGTTCCACCGTGCTGCCGCAGGTGGTACAGACGGCGGAGGTATCATGGCTGGGATGGGTACAGCCAAGACCGCAGATGGTACAGCTGCTGCCGGACCAGCTGTGGGCACACGCCTCACCGCAGAGCGTACAGCTACCGTTCTGGAAGTCATGCCCCGTCGGCTCCGTATCCACATAGCGGTACACAGTCCTGGTCTCCACCTTCCGGGTATCGGTGGCCTCCACAGGGGTATCGCTCCAAGCGGACCAGTCGGTCCAGCGCTCGTAGGTGAACTGGTTCTTGTAGGTGGTGTACTTCTGAGCATACACCGTGGTGGGCCACCACCAGTCAGAGTTGGAGCAGGTGGTGGAGTTGGGATAGTAGTAGCTTCCGTCAGTCTCATCGTAATCAGACAGAGAACCGGGAGCAGTGGTGCTGTAGAAGGCATGGAAGGTGGTATAGCTGCCGCTGCTGGACTGGACGGAATAGTAGGAGCTGCTATAGCACCAGTGGTGGTACAGGTAGCCCACCACTGCGTCGGAATCGATCACGGTCTTGGTGGTAGTGGTCTCAGAAGCAGTGACCTTGGAGGAGGCCTTGTTGTACTGGGTGTACAGGCTGCTGGAGGTGGAGAAGCCGGTGGTCCAGCTGGGGACGTAGGTCACCGTGCCGGAGCCGGACTTGACCCACTCCGAGCCGATCTGGGTGTAGCCATCCAGAGAGGTCTCATAGGAGGTGGTGGTCTCGTAGTCACTGTAGCGGTACTGCGTCTTGGTCTCCACCAGGCTCATGTCGATGCCCTCAGGCAGAGTCTCCACCCAGTCGGACATGGAGGATTCCGGATACACGATGTAGAAGTCACCGCACTTGGAGCAGGTATACTCATCACGCTGCAGCTCCACGCAGCTGCCGGTGTAGGAGGTCACATCATAGCTGTGGCCGGTGGCGGCGATGACCTCCGTCTCGGAGTAGCCACAGGCGGTGCAGGTATGGGTCCGGCTGCCATCGGCAGTACAGGTGGCAGCAACGTCCACCACCCAGTCGCCATAGGTATGGGAGCAGCTGCTGAAGATCTGGAGATACTCCAGGGTGCAGCTGACAGGGTAATTCTTCATGCCCATGAAGGAGAACACGAAGTCCTTGCCGGAGACGAAGTCACCGGTGGTACCTTGGGAGTTGACACCCTGATAGTAGTTGTTCATGGGCCCCACTTCCACACCGTCCACGCTGAGATAGACCATGTTGGAGCCATCGGAAGCAGGCTTGTTGGTCAGAGTGAAGGTATGGGCCGCCGTCAGGTCGATGCCGTGATCGGTCAAATCGATACCATAATTCTGATGGGTGCCGCCCCGGCGCTCGCCCAGCATGACATAGCCATAGTTACTGGTGGTGAACAGGTAGGGCGCGCCTTCCAGATTGTTGATGTTGGAAGCCGCCAGCAGCATGGTACCGCCGCCGGAACCGCCGTAGCTGCCCTCGGACTTCCACTGCACCGTCCAGGGCTCATCATGGCGCAGGATCACCTGCTGGTCCAGCTGCGCATAGCCGGGGGTGGTGAAGGTGCTGCCGGAGATGGTGCCTGCATGGAGGGTGGCCTGGTTCTTCACGAAGGTCCCCGTCTCCACGCTGTTGATCGTGCCATCCGCCACCTCCCAGCGGTAGTCATATACCGTGGCGTCGGCGGGGATGCCGCCCTCCCAGACCCGGAAGTACTCCACCTCGCCGGAGACGGCGTAGCCATAGGCGCCCAGATGGGAGAAGGTCAGGTCCCGGCCATTCAGCCAGTCCACAGTGGTGCCCTGGGCGGAGGTGCCCTTGAAATAATTGTTCATGGGGCCGATCTCTGCTCCGTCCACATACAGGTAGACCATGTTGGAGCCGTCGGCTTCGATCCGGTTGGTCAGGCGGTAGACATGGCGGTCAGAATAGCTGATGCCCACGTCGGACAGCTTGATGCCATAGTTGTGGTGGTTGCCGGACACCCGCTCGCCGAAGGCCAGGATGCCGCTGCGGAACAGGTAAGGAGCATGCTCGGTGTTGCCCCTGTTGTCCGCCGCCAGGATCATGCCGCCGGAGGAGTAGGAACCAGCCCATTCGATGCTCCAGGGGCGGTCGTGGAGCAGCTTGATGTCGAAAGCGGGATCATACTCCACCGCCGAATAGGTGGTGCCGGAGACGGTGCCGGCGTCCAAAGTCAGCGCGTTGACGGTATAGTCGAACTGGGATACGGGGGTCAGGGCATCACCGGAAGTCTCCCACAGGAAGTTGTCCGGCTCGTCCACCGCGCCCCGGAGGCCGTCGGCCCACACCTGGATGTACTCGATGGAGTCGTTGATGGGATGGTTGTTGGTGCCAAGGTAGGAGAAGCTGAAGTCCTGCCCGGAGACCCAGTCAGAGGTGGTGCCCTGGGAGGTGCTGGCCACGTAATACTGGTTCAGGGGGCCCAGCTCCTTGCCGTCCACCGACAGCCACACCATGTTGGTGCCATCGGAGGCGATCTTATTGGTCAGCCGGAACACCTCTGCAGTGCTGGGATCCACCCCGTAGGTCGCAAGATCGCAAGCATAGTTGTCATACTGGCTGCCGCTGTAGGCGCCGATGCTGACCCGGGCATTCTTCCCGTTGACGAAGATGTAAGGCGCGGCGGTGTAGTTGCTCACGGACTGGGTGGCGAACAACAGCTGGCCTGCGGAGCAGCCACCCGACTTCCACTCGATCACCCAGGGGCGGTCGTGCTTCAGCACGATGTTCCGGTCGGTGGCATAGCGGCCATCGGTGATGGTGGTGCCGGACAGGCTGCCGCCGTGCCAGGCAAGGCCGTTGTACACGCTGCCGCCGGTGGTGAGGGAGGTCAGCTTGCCGTCAACCGGCTCCCAACGGTAGTTCTCCACGGCGGTGGTACGGTTCTGGGGCTCATAGACCCAGTTGGTGATCCAGTGCAGACCGTCGTAGTTGGTGTCGGAGGAGGTCTTCCGCCGGTTGGTGGTGTAGTACAGCAGGTTGGTCTCCGGATCGATCACACAGGTCTCGATCTCGTACAGCGCAGAGTACGCGGAGCTGGTGACCCGGAAGGTGGGGTCGTTCAGGGGCTTGATCGTGCCGGAAGCGCCCTGGATATCATAGACCAGGATGATGCTCTGGTTGACGGTGGCGGCATCCGCATGACCGGAGATGGGGATATAGACCCTGTGGTCATAGTAGCCCATGCCCTGACCCACGAAGTTGCTCAGGTCCATGTAAGTACCGTTGACATACACCCCGGAGGTGTCCAGGGTACACATCTTGGTCATCACCAGCTGACCGCCGTTCTGGGAGATCGGCAGGGTGCCGGTGTACAGGGTCATGCCGGACTTGAACAAGAAATAGATGTTCTCGTCATCCACACGAGCCGCACGGATCGCGCCGCCGCCGATGTTGGCACCGCTGGTGCTGACCATCTGGTAGCCGCACATCTTGGTGGCGGTGGTGCCGCTGACGGTGTAGCGGACCAGGCTGTTGGAGCCGGTAGCGGAGGTGGGGATGAACATATTGGTCGTGCCGCCGGCTACCACCACTTCACAGTCGTTGCCATGACCGAAGTCATAGAAGTAGTAGGTGCCGTTACCGCCGTTGGTCATCATGCTCTTGGCGCCGGTGTCCTTGTTGACCCGGGTGACCGTAGCGGCATAATCATCGCCATCGGTCTTGACGGCATAAAAATAATCGCCGCACAGGCCAAGGCCCTGCATGCTGGGACAGCTGCCATAGTCATAGATCATGGCGAGGGTGTCATACTCACCGTGGTTGGTAGCTTCCACCGTGGTGGGAAGCTCGAACACCACGAAGGGCAGCACCATGGCGATGCACAGCAAAATGGCGAAGATCCGTTTTAATGAGGTTTTCATAGATCCTGCTCCTTTCAAAAATGGCTTTTTGTCCATTTTATCAGTAATTCACCGGGATGTCAATGATCCAGGGAAGATCCATCCCCGTCCTTCACGATCCAAGATGCCGCCCAGCGCCCCGAAGGGACGATGCTGTCGATCTAAGGGTAACGCCGAAAAAGGGCGTGTTGCATTTTTGCAACACGCCCTGATATATCACTTGCTCAGCTTCCGCTGGATGAACTTCACGATCTCCACCACGGGGATCACCAGGACCGCAAGGCCCATGGAGATGCCGTACTCCTGCAGACCGATGGGGGTGAACCCAAAGGCGCTGGCGATGGGGCCTACCTCGATCACCAGGGTGGTCAGCAGCAGGGAGCCCAGCATGGCGGCCCACAGCACCTTGTTGTGGCTCTTCAGCCCGAACACGGACTTACGCTGGGAGCGCAGGTTGAAGGAATGGAAGATCTCACACATGGACATGGTCAGGAAGGCCATGGTCATGCCGTGACCGGACTCGCCCGCCTCCCGGAGGGCGGCGAAGAAATCCCCATGGAACTCGAAGGAAGCGCCGATCAGGTAAGCCGCCAGGGTGATCACCGTCACCAGCACGCCCTGGTAGATCACGTCGAAGCCCAGACCACCGGCGAAGATGCCGTCCTTGGAGTTTCTGGGGGGACGGTTCATGGTGTCGGGCTCTGCCTTCTCCATGCCCAGAGCCAGGGCGGGGAAGCAGTCGGTGACCAGGTTGATGAACAGCAGATGCACAGGGTTCAGCAGCACGAAGCCCAGCATGGTGGCGAAGAACACGCCCAGGACCTCGGACATATTGGAAGCCAGCAGGAACTGGATCGCCTTACGGATGTTGTCGTAGATCCGACGGCCCTCGCCCACGGCGGAGACGATGGTGGCGAAGTTGTCGTCGGCCAGCACCATGTCGGCCACGTTCTTGGTGACATCGGTGCCGGTGATGCCCATGCCCACGCCGATATCGGCGGACTTGATGGAGGGGGCATCGTTGACACCGTCGCCGGTCATGGCGGTGATGGCGCCGTTCTTCTTCCATGCGGTGACGATCCGGGTCTTGTGCTCGGGCTGGACCCGGGCGTAAACGCCGTACTTCTTGACGAATTCGCAGATATCATCGTCGGAAATATCGTCCAGCTCCGCGCCGGTGATGGCCTCGGAGGCATCGGAAATGATGCCCAGCTCCTTGGCGATGGCCACGGCGGTATCCTTGTGGTCGCCGGTGATCATCACAGCCCGGATGCCAGCGGAGCGGCACTCCTCAATGGCAGCCTTGACTTCGGGACGAACAGGGTCGATCATACCGGTGAGGCCCAGGAATATCAGTTCCTGCTCCAGGAACTCAGGGGTATTATCAGCAGGTCTTTCGGCCCAATCCCGCTTGGCGGCTGCCAGCACACGCAGGGCTTTATCGGCCATGGCCTTGTTGGCGGCCATGATCTCGGCTCTCTTGGCATCGGTCATGGGCTTGACTTCACCGTTTTCATAGTAATACTTGCACTTACCCAGCACCACATCGGGACCACCCTTGGTGTACTGCACGAAAGAGCCGCCCAGGTCATGGATAGTGGACATCATCTTACGGCCGGAGTCGAAGGGAGCCTCATCCACACGGGGACTGTTCTTTTCCATCTCAGCCTGGTGCAGACCGACGGAATAAGCAAAATTGACCAGTGCGCACTCGGTGGGCTCGCCCTCTGCCTGGTTGTTTTCGTTCAACTTAGCATCGGAACACAGAGCCATAGCGGTGGCAACCAGATTGGTATCGCCGATGTGATCCACAACGGTCATCTTGTTCTGGGTCAAGGTGCCGGTCTTGTCGGAGCAGATCACCTGGGTACAGCCCAAGGTCTCAACAGCAGTCAGACGGCGAATAACAGCATTGCGCTGAGACATTTTGGTAACGCCAATAGAAAGCACAACGGTAACAACGGTGGCCAGACCTTCCGGAATAGCTGCAACTGCCAGAGAAACAGCCACCATGAACGTACCCAGGATACCGGACAGGGAATAATCCTGCTTCATGATCAGATTAAATGCGAAAATAAAAACGCAGATGCCCAGCACGATCCAACTCAGGGTCTTGCCCAGCTGATCCAGTTTGCGCTGCAGAGGCGTTTGCTCCTCCTGAGTCTGTGCCAGAGCGTCAGCGATCTTGCCCATTTCAGTTGCCATACCGGTCTCGGTGATGACAGCCTTGCCACGGCCATAGACCACAGTGGAGCCCATGTAGCACATGTTCTTCCGGTCGCCCAGAGGCACCTCATCGCTGCCGCCGGACAAATTCAGTGCGTCGATCATCTTGTTGACAGGCACAGATTCACCGGTCAGAGCGGCTTCCTCGATCTTGAGGGAGGCATTTTCGATGATACGACCGTCAGCAGGTACCGCGTCGCCGGCTTCCAGCACAACGATATCGCCGGGTACCAGCTCGTCGGAATGCAAAACCATCTGCTTGCCGTCACGGATGACCTTACAGGTGGCTGCCGTCATAGTCTGCAGCGCTTCGATAGCAGCTTCTGCCTTGCTCTCCTGAATGACACCGAGAATAGCGTTCAGCAGAACGACGACCAGAATAATGCCCACTTCCACCAGGCCTTCGGTCAGGTGACCGATATCCCGGGGTTCGGGCAGCTGCAGGAAATCGATAACGGTGGTAGCCGCGGAAACCACAGCAGCGATCATCAGAATGATCAGCATGGGATCCTTCAGCTGAGCCATAAAACGCTGGAACCAGGTAGCCTTCTCTGCTTCCTTCAGCTTATTGGGACCATATTTTTCCAATCGGCGCTTTGCTTCGTCGGTGGAAAGACCCTCTGTGGTCACACCAAGGTCCCGGAGCACTTCTTCGGAAGACTTCATGTAGGTTTTCTTCATCAAACTTACTCCTTTAATTATTGATCGAGGAAATAAAATAGACCCATGCACAAACAAAGAGCCTGTGCATGAGTCTCACTCTTTCATACAACCCGGGCCGTAAGGCCGATCTGACGGAATTGCATCACACAGGGGCTCTGTGCGGAATTACTCCCTCATGAATACAGTAGACAGTATACTGGATAAGATGGTATTTGTCAAATGTTTTTTCCATTTTATGTGAAAACGCCATGGAAAATGCTGCACAAAAGTCCTAAATTTAAGATTTCCGGTTCCCTATAAATTATACTGTACATTTGGATAGAATTATGTTATACTGCGCTTATACGAACTTGTGTTCGAAAGGAGGCTATGCATGAAGGAAAAACAGTATATTGCCATCGACTTAAAATCCTTCTACGCCTCCGTAGAATGTTTGCAACGTGGCTTGGATCCATTGACCACCAATTTGGTGGTAGCCGACCCCAGCAGAACAGAGAAAACCATTTGCCTGGCTGTTACCCCTTCGCTGAAATCCTTCGGTGTTTCAGGAAGAGCCCGGCTGTTTGAAGTGGTGGAACGGGTCCGGCAAGTCAATACCCAACGCAAAGCGAACGCACCGGGCAAAATGCTGACAGGAAGCTCCTGGGACTTTAATGCGCTGAAGCAGGATCTTTCCCTGGCGGTGGATTATATCATTGCGCCGCCGCAAATGGCGCTGTATATGGAAACCAGCACAGCGATCTACAATATTTACCTCAAATATGTGGCCCCGGAAGATATCCACGTCTACTCCATCGACGAGGTCTTTATCGATGCTACGCCGTATCTGAGAACCTATGGATTAACTGCCCGGGAGTTTGCGCAGAAGCTGATATTGGAGGTTTTGCAGACCTACGGCGTTACCGCTACCGCCGGTATTGGTACCAATCTCTATCTATGCAAAATTGCCATGGATATCGTCGCCAAGCATATTCCCGCCGATGAACATGGGGTTCGTATCGCCGAGTTGGACGAAATGCGATACCGCCATGAGCTTTGGGATCATCGGCCTTTGACGGATTTTTGGCGGGTGGGCCGGGGTTATGCCCGGAAATTAGAGCAGCACGGCCTTTTTACCATGGGCGATATTGCCCGCCAATCTCTTCGAAATGAGGATATGCTATATAAGCTGTTCGGCATTAACGCGGAACTGCTGATCGATCACGCCTGGGGCTATGAGCCCTGCACCATAGCGGATATCAAAGCCTATCGCCCGGAATCCAACAGCCTCAGCTCCGGACAGGTGCTCCACTGCCCCTATACGGCCGAAAAAGCAAAGTTAGTAATACGGGAAATGGCGGATCTTCTGGCGCTGGACTTAGTGGACAAAGGGCTTGTGACGGATCAGATCGTGCTGACCATTGGCTATGATATTGAAAACCTCACCGATGATAATCGTCGTAAGGCCTACAAAGGGCCGGTTACCACCGATCATTACGGCCGAAAAGTGCCAAAGCATGCCCACGGTACAGAGAACTTAAGGAAACACACTTCCTCCACGAAGGAGATCCTGCAGGCAGTTTCGGCCCTCTTTGACAGGATCGTGGACGAACACCTTCTGATCCGGCGTATGAATATCACAGCCAATCATGTGCTGAGGGAACAGGATGCCCCTTCCCTACCGGACACCCAGCAGCTTAGCTTATTTATAGATCAGCAAAAGCAAGCCGAAGAAGCCGCACAACAGCAGCGGGAAAAACGTCGCCAAAAAGCGGTGCTGACGATCAAAAAGAAATTCGGAAAAAACGCCATCCTCAAGGGTATGAATTTTGAGGAAGGCGCCACCGCAAAGGACCGCAACGCCCAGATCGGAGGTCACAAGGCATGACAGGAAAATATGATGACATCATCCACCTGCCCCATCACACATCCCCTTCCCGCAAGGGGATGTCTATGATCGATCGAGCGGCTCAGTTCTCCCCTTTTGCAGCTCTGGTTGGCTACGATGATGCCATTGAGGAGACAGCACGGCTCACAGGCCAACAGATCGAACTGGATGAAAATGAAAAATATATATTGGATCTTAAGCAGCAGCATTTGTTGACTATGCTGCCGCAAATGCCCCAAATCACCGTTACCTATTTTTCGCCGGATGACAGAAAAGACGGCGGCGAATATGTGACGCTCACCGGCAGGCTCAAATCAATCCTGCCCCATGCGGATACAATGATCCTGTCCGATGGAACAAGTATCTGCCTGAAAGACGTTATCCGGCTGGATAGCCCCGTTTTTCAAAACGAAATCTAAATAGTACTACAGAAATAAATAACGGGAAGCTCCATGCGGAACTTCCCGTTATTTGGTCCGAGTGTCGAGTTTCAAACTCAAACACATCAGGCCCGATCTCGTTGATTTGTATGGTGGCACCGGCTAGGATGTTACCGTATATATTACGCAATGTTTAGGATCGACCTGCTGGCCTTGCTCGTTAATGGTGGGGACATAGCCGGTGCCATAGTATTCAGTGCCGCCAAACAGGCCGTACTTTTCCTGGAACTTAGAAAAATCTACATCGTCCACATTGTCCGCAATCCAAAATTCCAACCCAGTAGTCGGGCCTATGATATCATCGTCAGGCGGTGTGGTCGTTTTTTCCTGCTCCCCATTTCCCACCGGATGTACAACCAGTTCATCCTCAGGAATAAATATCTCCTGATCCTCCGAGGACGGGATTTACTCATGTTCAGAAAAATTATAATAGAAGCTGG
>JAFTKE010000007.1 GCA_017456045.1 Oscillospiraceae bacterium | reverse complement strand
TAGGGGAGCTGTCAGCGAAGCTGACTCTAGCGCCCGCAGGCGCTGTGCAAGCGAGCAACCGCCGAAGGCGGCTCTTAGCGAGTCGCAGAGGGGTCTTCAAAAGTGTGCGACCCACACTTTTGGCGATCAGCTACGCTGATCGCACACCCCTCCGAGCCGCCTTCGGCGGCCCGCCTCCCCTCAAAGGGGAGGCTTAAGATGCGTACCTTTCCTTAACTAAACGACATTGGTCAGTGACCCGCCCCTACGATCGAGCGTTTTGGATCATTCCCACGCAAACCTGTGATCCACCTATCAAACTTGTTGTGACCCGCCCCGATATGTGATATAATGCTTCCAAAGATACTTGACGTCCTCGGTCCCATCCTGTATCACAAAGCAAACAGACGTTCGAGAAAGAGGTGACACGATGAGTTCTGACCGCATGAAGAAAGCCACGGAATGGTTTTACCATACCGTGTTCCGGGACGAACCCATCCGTCCCAGAGCCTCCGCCCCGGTGGAGAAGCTCCCCTCAGCGCTCCGTGCTGCCCGTTCTCTGGAAAACGGCTGGGGGAACGCCTGGAGCCCCAGAGAGACCATCTTCCTGAAACAGGCCAAGCTGCTGGCGAACTACGAGGACGACTATCCGATCCCAGATGATGTGACCCGTTACTTCCCCACCTACCAATCTCTGACCGACCAGGAGCTGCGGGGCTATTTCTCCTGGCGGACGAAGCTGCGCCGGGGCGAGGTGCGGAAGACTTCCCTCTCCTTCGCTTTCCTGTACATCTATGAGCTGCTGGACCAGGTAGGCGTCGAAGACCCCATGGAGGGCTATCGCAAGCTGCTGGCCTTCCGGGATGCATACGGCAAGCTGGACGGGAAGATCCTCCCCTATCTGGATGAGTGGCTGACCGACTATGTGGTGTACTACGCGCTGGATCCAAACCTCCTGGCCGCATCGCCCCAGGTGCTTTTCGACCGGAACATCACCATACTGGACATGATCGCCCACCAGGACGATGCCAAGGTCCTGTACGCCGTGAAGCAGCTGGCCCCCAAATGGCTGGCCCGCTCCAAATTCTACCGGGAGGAACAGGCCGACTGCGACATCGTCATCGTCCGGAGCCTGCGCAGGATATCCGACCATTACGCCAAACGCACCCAAAAGACCATGGTGGAGCAGTTCTTCGGCAGATGTGTCCCCTACCCCACCACCCTTTTCAGTACCGCCGTGTTCTGTGACCCCCTCAAGCGGCGCGATCACGAATACGCGTTGGATGAACGCCGGATCTACCGCTGCCAAAACGGCCTGTGGACCGTGACGCAGCACGCCGTCTCCCCGGGTCACAGCGCCAAGCTGGAAGACACTCTGAAGACCATCGACGCGGTCATGCGCCAGGAGTACGGCTACAAAAACCTGATCAAATGCCAGACCGAGACCAAGTGGCTGATCAAGGTGATCCGAGAGGAGACCCAGGCACTGCTGGCCCAGAAGAAGGCCTCCGAAGCCAAGAAGGTCACCATCGACTATTCCCAGCTGGCCCATATCCGCCGGGAAGCCGCCCAGACCCAGGACAAGCTCACCGTGGAAGAGGAGCTGGAGGAGCCGCTCCCCATCCCGGAGCCTGCCCCCGCCCCGCCACCGGTAGAGGACGCCCTCCTGAGCCCAGCAGAACACCGGCTGCTCCACTGCCTCCTGTACGGCGGCAGCACCGCATGGGTGCAGGAAGAAGGACACCTGCTGTCAGTGCTGGTGGACAGCATCAACGAAAAACTGTACGACAGCTTCCTGGACACCGTCCTGGACGATACGCCGGAGCTGATCGAAGACTACATCGAAGGACTAAAGGAGATCGTGACGCCATGAAGATACAGATCCGAGTTGCAGATTCCCTAGTACGAATCATCTCAGGGTGATCGGAGAATGTCTTAGTTTGGGACAAAATTACTCGATTATGAGGAATATGTCGAAAATGTTACGAATAATAAATGTCACTTATTCTGCTATTCAAGACATATATGATCGAGTGCGTTTCAGAAGCCGAAATGCATCATATCGTTGCCAAGCGAGCAAGCAACGCTTCCTATGCGAAAAAAATACTGAATGCAGTCGGAATAAGGATCGATCCCCCTTTAAATTTGGTGTCGCTGAAGACGGGCCTACACCGGAGGGTCCATACTAATATGTATTATGGATGGGCTAATAGTGTTGTTATTAGTGCATATCATTCTGCAAACGGAAATAAAAAGGCACAATATTTGAATGTTGTTGGAGCATTGAGTGTAATAAGAACGTTCTTGCTTGCAATGAATGAAGTATCTCCATTTTAAAGGGTGATAACATGAATTTAGATAATTGTGATGCGGAATGCAAAAAAGTTGAAAAATACATAATGGATGGGCACCTAGAGCCTTTAGAAAACTATGACGCGGTGAAGGAGAAGATCATTAGAACAGAGTATGGATCAGGGGGAGAACTGCTCCATCGAGGATTTTATTGTCCTAGCATCGTCGCAGATATAATTTGTGGAAACATAAAACGCGGGAGAATATCTCATAGCGTGCGTTCCAAAAATTGCGTATCATTTATTTATGGATTTGATGACCATAACAGGTTGATTACCGTAGAGCGGCCGTTTAGCAAAGAATTCATAGTTTATGAAGATGCTGTCGAAATTGGGATCGGTTTCTCGAAGGAAGGCAGGCTCGAAACATTGTCCCAGTGCGAATACTCTGCTAATGGTCAGATCACCTCATACAAATTCTTTTTGTTATCTCCAGGAGAAAAACGAGTTATCGAATTTAGGGAAGAAAGATATACCTACCATATGGACAAGGTCATCGTAGATCAGTACTGTTATTCTGGTCTCATAATGACTGGACACAGACTTCAGCACCAGAAATTCATTTTTACAGTGACCGAAGGTCACCTGACGTCGTATACTGTTGAAGAATACCATAATGGAGAAAAGATTCCACGTATCTTGGATGGACACGTATTCAAGGTCTATGTTAAGAGAAAAATATGATAATAGGATCTATTTGGACCAATGGTACAAAGGACGGCTTGAGTAGATCCTTCAGAGAAGGCTCGCCCCAAAAGCGCAAACCGCTGTGGCTCAATGCTATCGCTTTTCCCGGAAACCCAGGGACATATGTCTACTCCATTATAGCGATGATGCAGTCTTTTTCATCACATATATATGATGGCGATACTGAAAAGCGATTCGTCAGTTCGGCCTGGTGGTGAACCTCCTGAGGGAGATACGGTGCAGCCCACCCAGTCGAACCAATCCAACCCCAGCGTAGAACGGAAAGGTGACAGTACGCTTCTGGCGTGACTATTGGGATCAGTCTGACGGTATAAAGATACGGCTGGTCTATGGTTACAATGCCAATGTTTAATTGTTCGTCGATATCGACCTGTACATTGAAAGAGTTTGGTCGTAGCAAATTTACGAGGAGAATGCAAATGAAGATACCGAAACGGATCGCCCAGACCCTGATGGGTTCCCTGAAGGGCGGCGTAGTGCCCCGTGTGGGGCTGCAATATGTCACCGTGGGCCGGGCCGCGGAGATCGACGCCCTGCTGCGGGACGTGGAGATCATCTCCGACGGCGGTGCCTCCTTCCGCTTCATCATGGGCAAGTACGGTAGCGGCAAGAGCTTCCTGCTCCAGACGATCCGCAATTACGTCATGGCCAAGAATTTCGTGGTGCTGGACGCGGACCTCTCTCCGGAGCGCCGGCTCCAGGGCACCCGTGGCCAGGGCCTTGCCACCTACAAAGAGCTGGTGCGCAATATGTCCACCAAGACCAAGCCCGAGGGCGGTGCCCTGAGCCTGATCCTGGACCGGTGGATCAGCAACGTGCAGCAGCAGGTCATGCTGGAGCATGGCCTCACCGTCGCCGACCCAGCCCTTGCCCCCCTGGTGGAGAAGAAGATCTCCGCCGTGATCTTCTCCCTGAACGAGATGGTCCACGGCTTCGACTTCGCCCGCCTCCTGACCCTGTACTACCAGGCCCATGTCAGCGGCAACGACGAAGTGAAAGCCAAGGTCCTCAAATGGTTCCGGGGCGAGTACCCCACCAAGACCGAAGCCCGTCAGGACCTGGGGATCAACATCGTGATCACCGACGACGACTGGTACGAGTACCTGAAGATCTTCGCCGCCTTCCTGAAGCGGGCCGGTTATTCCGGGATGCTGGTGCTGATCGACGAGCTGGTGAACATCTACAAGATCCCCAACGCCATCACCCGGCAGTATAACTACGAGAAGATCCTGACCATGTACAACGATGCCATGCAGGGCAAGGCCCAGCACATCGGATTCATCCTCTGCGGCACCCCCCAGTGCATGGAGGACCCCCGCCGGGGCGTCTAC
>JAFTKE010000110.1 GCA_017456045.1 Oscillospiraceae bacterium | reverse complement strand
GACCTCATGTTGGTAAGCCACATTTACCTAACTGGTCATTTTGTACAAGTTAACGATAACGCCGTTTTGGATAGCGTCCTCCCCTTCTGTCACTGACACGAGCCAACACCACACCGACCGCCGCTGATGTCAACACGGTCGATATAAGCACCGCCCAAACACCTACGTACGTACCTCCAAAGAACGAAATATTGATGACCAGAAGCGAAGCGAAATACCCCATCCCTTCCGCCATACACATGATCAAAACTCTTCGTTTCACCAGGAACCCCGTCGTTAAAGCTCCAAGTATCGACGACGACGATACGACAGCCAACGCCCACCACCCGATAGTTTTCACGCTCAAGCCACCACCGACCATCATGACCGCTAAGACCATCGAACAAGAGATCATCACAGCTAAGCTCACCATGAGCCCCACCAGTATCCCTATTGGCGCAGAGGTCGCTTTGCCTGTCACTTTACTATTACGGATCATACCCCACTCCCCTTTCGATACAACCTTATGGCTATACTCGTAAAAAAAGAACCGGAGCAAGCAACGCTTGCTCCGGTCAAGACCGTTATGATATCACTTAGACATTTGGGCGACCACCGCATCCAGCAGCTCTTTCGCAGCTTCTTTCGTCTCACCCACTGCGGTGTAATAGAATTTGACCTTAGGCTCCGTGCCAGAGGGACGAGCGATGACACTGCCTTTATCCCCTAACAGGAATTCCAGAACATTGGACCTAGGAAGGTCGATGACAGTCTGCGTCCCATCCGCAAGATCCTTCGCGATGCCAGTCTTATAATCCCGAACACCAGTAACAGCAGCTCCACCAATGGTCGCAGGGACCTCCGCACGAAGGTCAGCCATCATCTTAGCCGCCTTCTCCATGGCATCCGCACCAGTCAACTCGATACTTTCCACATGGGCCAGATAGTAACCATAGTTCTTGTACACATCCTCAAGAACATCCAGGATATTCTTGCCCTGTTTCTTCAAACTGGCCGCCAATTCACAAACCAGCATAGAGGCCACGATCGCATCCTTATCCCGGGCATAGGTACCCTTCAAGTAACCACAGCTCTCCTCGAAACCAAAGATGAACTTATCAGGCTCACCCTTCTCCTCCAGCTTCAAGATCTCGCCGCCGATGTACTTGAAGCCAGTGAGGACAGCCTTCATAGTAACACCATAATGAGCCGCGATACGATCAGCCAACGGGGAAGAAACGATGGATCGAACAGTGATCGCCCCTTCAGGGATATCACCCTTGGCAGTCCGAGCCTTGAGGACATAGTCCAAAAGCATGAAGCCCAGTTCATTACCGGACAGCTTCACGAATCCGCCCTTGCCATCAGGGACAGCGATAGCGACGCGATCCGCATCCGGATCCGTGCCCAGGATCACATCACAAGGAGCTGCCTGTGCGACCTTGTAGCTTTCATTAAGGGCAGCATCCGTCTCAGGGTTGGGATACTCACAGGTCTTGAAATCACCATCAGGCTTCGCCTGGCATTCAACAGTGGTGATATTGACACCCAGTCTTCCCAAAACAGCATGGACAGGCTCCATACCGGTACCACACAGAGGGGTATATACGATATCCAACCCAGCCGCTTTCAGCATCTCAGGCGCGACAGCTTCCGCGATCACGGTATCGTAATACTTCTCCCAGATATCCTGTCCGATGTAGGTGATCTTACCTTCCTCCAGATACGCCTGGAAGGACTTCTTCTCAGGAACGAAGAACGGGATCGTAGAGATCTTCTCCGTCACGATCGCCGCAGGTCCATCAGTCATCTGGCAACCATCAGGGCCATAGCACTTGACGCCGTTATAAGCGCCAGCATTATGACTGGCAGAGATC
This sequence comes from Oscillospiraceae bacterium, assembly GCA_017456045.1. GTDB lineage: Bacteria > Bacillota > Clostridia > Oscillospirales > Oscillospiraceae > Faecousia. The sequence continues at coordinate 2,290 of JAFTKE010000110.1, read as the reverse complement.
ACGATGCCGCAGCCACAACCCAGCTGACGGACCGCAAAAGACAACATAGGCGTAGGTGCCAGCCGGTCATACAGCCAGGTGTGGATACCAGCCTCGGCGAAAGCCACAGCGCACACCTCGGCAAACAGCTGAGAGTTATGGCGGGAATCGTAACCGATGGCTGCCTCCTGGGGCAGGTCAGTAGAAGAAAGCCAAGCAGCCATACCCTGAGCCGCTCTGCGGACCGTGTAACGGTTCAGGCGATTGCTGCCTGCGCCCATGATGCCACGCATTCCAGCAGTACCAAACTGCAGATCACTACCAAAGCGTCCCTTCAGTTCCTCAGGATCTTCCTTGATGGAGGCAAGCTCCATCTTCACATCCTCCGGCAGATCCGCCGCACACCAAAACGCATAGCGTTCCATATGATCCATACGTTCAAACCTCCGTATTCGTTAAAAAGATACTTGAATAGATCAGTCGTTACCTTCGATGGCCTCAGCGTCCTTCTGCATCTGAGCAGCAGCCAGCTGATTGAACTTGGCACGAGTCTCACGGACCTCTGCCAGGGACTGTGCGATGGCTTCCTCTGTGCGACGCAGAGATTCATCCATATATTCATTACTGACCTTACGCAGACCAGCGATCTGAGTGCGAGTCTGAGTGACCATCTCAGCGCAACGGCGCTTCGCCTCTTCGTAAATAGGCTCCTTAGCGATGAGGCGCTCCGCCTCCTCCTGGGCATCCTTGATGATGGTCTCAGCTTCGTGACGAGCCTGGCTGATCAGTTCGTTCCGATTATCGACGATGGTGCGAGAGTGCTTCAGCTCCGCAGGCAGCTGAGCGATGATCTGATCGAGCATATCCAGAGCCTTTTCCCGCTCCAGGATGCACTTATCTGCGGCCAAGGGCACCGCACGAGCGTCCTGTACCATGTCATACAACGCAGTGATGATATCTTCGATGTGCTTCTCATTCATATAGATCGTCCTCCTTGACGTGATTTACATGATCAGACGGTCCATCCGTCTGTTCCTTACGATATAGCGTCACAAGGGTCTTACCGTATTTATGATCTTTGGACCTGGTATAGCCATGGAATTCCCAGGGAAGCTCTTTTCCCAATGGACGCTCCGCAACTATTATACCACCATATCGCAAAATGTCAATTTCCGTTATATATTTTAGCGCATTTTCCAAAAATACTTCTGCATATGGCGGATCCAGAAAGATGATATCGAATTTTTCGCGGCTCTTTTGCAGATATGTCAGATAGTCGCTTCGGATCACCAAACCATCACGTTCCATCTTCGTTCGACGAAGATTCTCTCGTATCAGCTTACACGCTTCCTCCTGCTGATCGACGAAGACCGCATATTTCGCTCCCCTGCTCAACGCTTCGATCCCCAACTGACCGGTGCCTCCAAACAGATCCAATACACTGGCTCCAGGGATATCGAACTGGATACTGCTGAATATCGCCTCCTTGACCCGATCCGCTGTGGGACGAGTCAGCTGACCATCCGGCGTCTTCAATGATACGCCTTTGGCCTTTCCTGTTATCACACGCACACGTCATCCCTCTTCTTTCTTTCGAAAATGTTCATACACAGCCAATGCAGCATCCTTGGGAAGTATCCGTTCCAGATCAGGCAGCGTCGCCGCACCGATCGCTGCCAAAGACTTGAACGTTTTGAGCAGCTCTTGCTTGCGCTTCGGTCCGATCCCCTGGATCTGATCCAGTTCAGAATAGCGGAGTCGCTTACTGCGAAGAAGCCTATGGTATCCAATAGCGCATCGGTGGGTCTCTTCCTGGATATTACCGATCAGGGAGAATATCACCGGTTCCCGATCGATCTGGATCTCATCACCTTCCGGCGTGACCAAAGCCCGTGTACGGTGGCGGTCATCTTTGACCATCCCAAAAACGTTCATTTGTAACCCCAACGCAGACAACGCACCGACCGCAGTCCTTGCATGGGTCACGCCGCCATCTATCAGCAATAGATCCGGCCTTTCCTGGAACCCTTTGTCTCCAGCGAGATAATGAGTGAACCGCCGAGTGACTACCTGGTACATAGAGGCATGATCATCCTGGTCCTGGAGTCCCCGGATCTTGAATCGTTTATTATCCGATTTTTTAGGACGTCCATCTTGGAACACGACCATACTGGCGACGATATCCGTTCCGGAGATATTAGAGATATCAAAGGACTCCATTCGTCTGGGAACTTCCATGGTCAGCATCTTTCCAAGCAGCGACAGCGTGGCACTGACCTTTTCTTCCTTGCCTGTGACCCGGTCCGCCTCT
>JAFTKE010000109.1 GCA_017456045.1 Oscillospiraceae bacterium | reverse complement strand
TTTCGTTAACTTAATGACATTGCCCTTGTGGGGCGGTCATGATAATATCCGCGGAAAGCCGCTTATTACTCAGCGATGGGCATGCACCAGTAGGAGACGTACTTGTTGACCATGTAGATGTAGAACTTCCACCACTTGATCCACAGCTTCACGATGCAGGGCAGATCCTCATCCTCGCTGGGGATCTCAGGCTCCGTAGGCTCCTCGGGGTCAGTAGGCTCAGGCTCGGTGGGCTCGGGCTCAGTGGGCTCGGGCTCGGTGGGCTCGGGCTCAGTGGGCTCGGGCTCAGTGGGCTCGGGCTCGGTGGGCTCGGGCTCGGTGGGCTCGGGCTCAGTGGGCTCGGGCTCGGTGGGCTGCTCGGCCTCGACAATGGCGATGCCGTAGTCACCGGTAGCGGGATCGTACTCGATCTCGACCATCTCAGCCAGATACTCGACCTCGAAGGAGAAGTTGTTGCCCTCGGAATCGCCGATCCAGGTAACAGTGTCATCGCTGTTGATGGCAACGATCTTGAACTCGTAGGCGCCAGCACCGATGTTGGTGTAGGTGATGCGGTAGATACCGTCAGCACCAGCGGTCATGGTGTTGCCAGCCTCGACAGTGTAGTCCCACTCAGCGCCGCACAGACCAGCGGAGCCAGCGATGACGTACTTCTCAACGACGACAGGCTCGGGCTCGCCGACACCGGCGCCAGTGGCAGTGACGGTGCCATCGTTCAGGTTCAGAACGAAGGTCACAGCGCAAGCGGAGGAAACGATGACGGTAGCATTGGCATCAGCAGGATAAGCAACAGACCAATCCTCCAGGCCAGCCTTGTACTCGTAAGTACCAACTTCCAGATCCATGGTGATGGACCAGGTGCCGTCGCCATTGTCGGTCATGGGAGCAGAGGTGTCCCAGCCGTTCATGTCGCCGCGCAGGTAGTAGACCTCGGGAACGGGCTCGGGCTCAACGACGCTGTCAGCGGTAGCAGTGACGGTGTTGTTGGCAACATCCAGAACGAAGGTCACATCGCAGTCGGACTCGATGGTGACGGTGGCGTTGTCGCCAGCGGGGCAGGACCAAGACCAGTCAGCCAGAGCAGCCTTGTACTCGTAAGTACCGGCAGTCAGAGCCATGGTGATCTTGTAGGTGCCATCAGCCTGCTCAGTCATCTTGTTGGCATCGGTGGCTTCCCAGCCGTTCATGTCGCCGCGCAGGTAGTAATCCAGCTGGATGTCCAGATCCTCACCGGTGTAGGTGATCCACTCGGTGCCGTTGAAGCAGTTCTTGCCATCGGTGGGCAGGGTCAGGTTGGAAGTCTGAGCGCTGCCGTTGTTGAAGATGATGCCTTCCTTGCCGGCGATGTCAGCAGGAACATCATAGGTCCAGTAGCCATTGCCCAGGTCGGTCATGGTGACACCAGGCCACTCGGGATTGGTATCCGCACTGCCCCACCAGTAGACATTGACGGTGGACCAATTGGTCGCATTGTAGTAGTACACGGTAACGGTGTCCGCAGCAGAGACTGCCAGAGGCAGCATCGCCAGGACCATTGCCAGGCACAGCAGGATGCCGACCAGGCGCTTGTGATTGGTCTTCATTGTTTTTCCTCCTAAAAATAAAATTTAGACATTCATAAAAATGCCAAAACCCTCGATGTCAGCGACATCAGGGGGGTTTCCGGAAAGAATGGGATACATCCCCAATTAAGCTATGGTCATTGTATCACCATTTGCCCTTAAACGCAACCCCTATTTTATAATTTCTTTACAAAACGTAAATCTTATTTTGAAGATAATGGTATCCATTCCCCTCTTGCGGACGCTTCGCACATATCGTACAATATAAGAAAAAAAACGATCACAGGAGATGACCATGTCCTACCTATACGAGACCCATTGCCACAGCTGCCAATGCAGTCGCTGCGCCCATAGCACCTCCACAGAGCTGGTGCTAGCCTATCATGCCGCCGGTCACGCGGGACTTGTCCTTACAGACCATTTCATCCTCGGCAATACCGCGATCGACCGTTCCCTCCCCTGGGATATCCAAATGCACCTCTATCACGATGCCTACCTCCAGGCAAAAGACCTTGGCGACACACTGGACTTCGATGTGATCTTCGGCATCGAGCACGCCTGCGAGGGAGCCGAATACCTGTGCTACGGCATCGACCTCCCCTTCCTGCTATCCCACCCGGAGATTCCCCACCTGCCCCTGGACCGTTTCGCTCACCTCGTCCACGAATACGGCGGCATCCTGATCCAGGCCCACCCCTTCCGCTGGGCCCCTGCCGGAAGCCCCCTGCGGACCGACCTGATCGACGGCATCGAAGTCTACAACGCCGGAAACTCTCCGGAAGCCAACCGCAACGCCCAAAACGCTGCCCAGGAACACATGATCCTCACCTCCGGCGGCGACATCCACCTCGCCACCGACCAGCGCATCGGCACCGCCGGCATCCGCCTCCCCTACCGGATCCACGATGAAAAAGAACTGGTCACCGCCCTAAAAGAGCGCCACCACGCCCCGATCCTCCCCTGACCAACACACCCACGCAGGGCGCAACAAGTTCCAATGCCATCATCAGTCAAGCACGCTCTCAAGGCTCCCCTTGTAGGGGAGCTGTCAGCGCAGCTGACTGAGGGGTCTTCGGCGACCCGCCTCCCCTCAAAGGGCAGGCTTGTGGCGCGTACCTTACCTTGGCATTGTATCAATGACCCTCCCGAAAACTTTCGGGACTGAACTCCAACGATCCATCCGGCAGATCGGTCATACGCCAAAAACAAAGAGGGTGCGCCACAGCGCACCCTCAAAGCATAGCCTTATTCCTCGTCTTCGTCCTCGAAGCTGAACTCCAAAGTCTCGCCGCACTCCTCGCAGATGATGCTGCCCTTCTCCAGAGTCTCCTCATCGAAGGCGATCACATTGCCGCAAGCGCACTCCACTTCGTAGACGGTGGTATCCTCATCGCCGAAGTCGAAGCCCTCGTCATCGAAGTCCTCATCCTCGTAGTCGTCATCGTCGTCATAGTCATCATAGTCGTCTTCCTCGTCCATGATGTAATCCTCGATGGCGTCCAGATCCTCTTCGATCTCGTCCAGCTCATCGGAGATCGCGATGGTGGTCTCCTCCACATCGCTCAGCCGCTTGGTCACATCTCCCAGCAGGTCCACGATCGCGCTGATCATCTTGCCCTCGGCCTTGGAGGTATCCAGCTCCAGGCCATCCATCAGGCCCTTCAGGTATGCTGCCTTTTCAGAAATGGTCATGTCAATACTCCTTTCGTAGGGGACGATGCCCACATCGTCCCAAACCGCACATTTAATGATAGGGGACGATATATCTCAATCGTCCCCTAAAGGATATGCTATTACGCCTTGGAACGGCCCAGATACTCACCGGTACGGGTGTCGATCTGGATCTTGTCGCCCTCGTTGATGAACAGGGGCACCTTCACCTCGGCACCGGTCTCCACGGTAGCGGGCTTGGTGACGTTGGTGGCGGTGTTGCCAGCGAAGCCGGGCTCGGTCTCAGTGACCACCAGATCCACGAAGTTGGGGACTTCGACACCGAAGACCTTGCCCTTGTAGCTCATGATGGTGCAGATATCGTTCTCCTTGACGAACTTGAAGGAATCGTCCAGAGCGCTGGAGTCGATGGGCTCCATCTCATAGGTCTCCTGGTCCATGAAGTAGTACAGACCACCATCCTGGTAGGAGTACTCCATCTTCTTGCGCTCAACGAAAGCGGTGGGGAACTTCGCGGTGGGGTTGAAGCTGGTCTCGGTCACGCCGCCGGTGATGACGTTCTTCATCTTCACGCGGACGAACGCGGCACCCTTACCGGGCTTCACGTGCTGGAACTCCACGACCTGCATGACCTTGCCATCCATGTCGAAGGTGATACCGTTTCTGAATTCACCTGCAGAAATCATTGTGTTATCCTCCTGGATCTGCTCCCCTTGCGGGGGCGAAATGTATATATAGTCTTAGCTGGTATATTCTAACCTAATTCTTCCGATTTTTCAAGGGGAAAAGCGAAATATTTTATACAATGATCAAATTCTTGGGACTTTGGGTGATATCCTCGCAGCCATCGTCGGTAAAAATGACCACATCCTCGATCCGGACGCCGAATTTTCCGGGCAAATAGATCCCGGGCTCAGCAGAAGAGACCATGTTGGTCTGCATCACCGTCTCCCCACCAGGGCTGCAGGAGGGCATCTCATGGACCTCCATCCCCAGGCAGTGTCCGTATCCATGACCGAAGTACTGACCGTAACCCGCCTCCTGGATCACCTGCCGGGCAGCGGCATCGATCTGTTTCCCGGTAACGCCAGCCTTGGTCACGGCGATCCCCGCCAGCTGGGCCTTCAGCACGGTATCATAGACCTTCTTCATCTCGTCGGTGGCATAGCCCAGGGCCACAGTACGGGTCATGTCGGAGCAATACCCCTGATAGATCACGCCGAAGTCCATGGTGATGAAGTCCCCCTCCTTCAGCCGCCGATCCCCGGGGACGCCATGGGGCAGGCTGGTGTTGGGACCGGACACCACGATCGGATCGAAGGAGAGGCCCTCGCCGCCCTTCTTCAGCAGGCAATAGATCAGCTCCGCCGCCAGCTCCTTCTCGGTCATACCCACATGGATCCGTTTCAGGACTTCCTTGAAGGCCTCATCAGTGATCATCTGGGCTTTGCGCATCCGCTCCAGCTCATAGGGTTCCTTGACGCACCGAAAACCAGCGATCTTCTCGTTCATCGGCACCAGCTTGGCATCCAGCTTCTCTTCGAACCGTCGCAGCTCCGCCACAGTCATGTAGTCCTCTTCATAACCCAACGTGGTGACGCCGAACTCCGCGATCGCGTCATTCAGCAGCTTGGAATAGGGCACCGCACGAGTGGTCTCCATCACCTGGAAGCCCTGGATCCCATTCTGGGCGGACTCGATATACCGGCTGTCGGTGAAATAACGGCAGCCCTTGGCGGTGACGATCGCGATACCCTCGGCGATGTCGAACTGGGCACCATAGTGACGGCTGTAACGGGAGGTCAGCAGCAGGCCATCCACCTCATCCCCCAGCAGTGACAGATACTTATCGATATTCTTCATTTCTTTATCCTCCTCTTTCCGGCCATGGCCCGAAACGGCAGCTCCAGCACGCCCCGCAGCTTCAGCCAGATATTATGGTTATGGATCGCTTTGACCAGCACAGACTCTACGCCGCAACGATTGGCCCCCAGGGTATCGGTGAAGATCTGATCTCCCACCAGCATACAAGTATCCGGCGTTTCTCCAAACCGTTCCATGCATTCCCGGATCCCTTTCCGGAAGGGTTTCCTGGCATGGGTGATGCAGTGGAGCCCGTGGGCCTTGCAAAAGACCTTCACCCGATCCTTTTTGGAATTGGACACCACGCAGATCCTGATGCCGCAGTCCTTCACCCAGGCCAGCCACGCTGCCATCAGCGGTGTCGGCTCGTCGGTGGTATAGGGTACGATCGTATTGTCAAAATCCAGCATCAGAAGAGTGACCCCCCGCTCCACCAAGAGATCCGGAGGGATATCCGTCAGCGCGTCCGCCATGAACTTTGGAAGAAGGGAAAATGACATATCCCAAAGCACCCTTTCATAAGATATGGTGATATCATAGCACGAAAAGAGGCATTTGTCCATGGTCGACTCACTGTTTCTTGCCATGACCGCCCAAGAGCTGGCGAACACCGCCCCCCTTCCTCCCCAGGTGGCGTGGCTATCCTGTCATCTGGACCCGGAAGGGACAGGCCTGTCGGGCCTTCCCTCCCATCTCCCCCGGGGCTCCATGGTCCTCCAGGATGACAGCATCCTTCAAAAGGGCAACGATATCCGCCAGATCCATCACCAGCTGCGCCAAATGATCGAAGCCCTTGCTCCTTCGGCGCTGCTACTGGACTTCCAGCGCCCACGAGACCCGTTCCTGGCAGATCTCGCCCGCAAACTGGACACGCTCCCCTGCCCAGTCGCAGTCACGCCACCTTATATTCCAGATACGAAGGCTCCTGTTTTCCTCCCCCCGGTCCCGCCCCATCTACCTGGAGCTGGCCCTGGACGCTTCCGTCCTGACCGTCACCAAGACCGGCTGCCAAAGCCAGTCGCTCCCCTGGCCCAAGGACACCGACTACCCCCATCGAGAAGAGGCGCTGTGCTGCCATTACCGCATCGACCAGGACCCGGAACAGATCCGTTTCACCCTTGCCCGTACCCCCGGAGACTTACCTGACCTGCTAAGCTCCCTCCAGCGCCTGGAAGTGACCGCTCTGGTGGGGCTTCACCAGGAACTCTGGGATGCTTTGGCCTGATGTCCATCGCCACGATCCGCCGGCATACTACCTTTTTTACGATTTTTCTTCAAAATGTTACATCTCCCCGGTTTCCATAACTGTGGAAACATCCCCGATATGCAAAAAGTTATTCACAGATCCCACAGGTTTTTCCACAGCCCACCCAAAACAAAACGGCTTGTCGCTTCCTGTCGTGTTCACAAATAACCCGTCGTTTCCCAACTTTTCGCGTCGTTTCTAGCCGAAATCGGGGCTTTACATAATATGATCATGCAATAATACGATGCATAGACCTTTTCACGTTAAAAATGCGGAAGAGTTTTCCTCTCCCGCATTTTTTCACAATGTCTCACCCAGGATCGACCTGGTTGCATAGGCGTTCAGGCTCATATCCGCCAGGTTCCCCGCCTGGTATTCATAGTAGGCCTGGGCACCGATCATGGCCGCGTTATCGCCACACAGCTTCAGCGGCGGCATATACACCTGGGCCCCCAGCGCTTCCGCTGCGGCCAGCATATCTGCCCGGATCCGGCTGTTGGCAGCCACACCGCCGGCGATCGCCAGCCGTCTCCGCCCAGTCTGCTCCAGAGCCCGCACCACTCTCGGCACCAGAGTATCCGACACCGCCGCCGTAAAGGAAGCGCAAAGGCTGTCCACGTCCAGTGCCTCCCCCACCTGATCGGCATGGTGGATCAGGTTCAGCGCTGCCGTTTTCAAACCGGAGAAGCTCATGTCATAGGGGTTCGCACCGGGCTTACTGCGAGGGAGGGCATACTTCCTGTCATCCCCCCGCTGGGCGGCCTTGTCCACCGCCGCACCGCCAGGATAGGGCATCCCCAGCACCCGACCCACCTTGTCGAAGCATTCCCCCGCTGCGTCATCCAGGGTCGTACCCAAGATCTGCATCCGGGTGTAGTCCTCTACATCCACGATCATAGTATGTCCCCCGGACACCACCAGACACAAAAAGGGCGGCTCCAGCTCAGAAAACGCCAGATAATTGGCAGCGATATGCCCCCGAATATGATGCACAGGGATCAGAGGCTTGCCCATGGACAGCGCTGCCGCCTTGGCGAAGTTCACGCCCACCAACACCGCTCCGATCAGCCCCGGTGCGTAGGTCACCGCCACCGCGTCGATATCCTGTCTATCCAGTCCAGTCTCCTCCAGAGCCTGATCCGCCAGAGCGTAAATGGCCTCGATGTGCATCCGGGACGCGATCTCCGGCACCACGCCTCCATAGATCCGGTGCAGCTCCACCTGAGACGCGATCTTATCCGTCAGCACTTCCCTGCCATCCCGCACCAGAGCCACAGCCGTCTCATCGCAGGAGGATTCTACCGCTAATATGATCATCCATCCACATCCTTATCCGTAAAATCCGACGACGCATCGTTGGTCAGATCGCCGTCGCCACCGATCGGGATCGTCTCACCCAAATAGGTAGGCTCCGGCTGGAATACACAGGTCCAAAGATCCTTCACCCGTGCCAGTACCTCCCGCACGTCCCGCCCGAACTGCCCGGCATAGTCCGCAAGATCCGATGCCACACCATAGGCATCCAGCCCCAGCGCCCGGGCGATATAAACGGCACGATACAGATGATATTCCTGAGTCACGATGATGATCTTCTTGGCCTGGAACACATCTCTTGCCCTGTACATACTTTCATATGTAGAGAACCCAGCATGATCCATGAACACGTCCGACGTAGCGACGCCCCGATCCACGGCATACTGCTTCATGGCATCCACCTCATCGTAATCTGTCTGCCCATGGTCGCCGCTCATCAGCAGCTTCGGCGCGGCGCCCATCTCATACAGCTCCACGCCCACGTTCAGTCGGTCGTCCAGCATGAAGCTGGGCGTCCCGTCATCATGGACCTTACACCCCAATACCAGGATACAGTCCACATCCTCCAGATCTGCCGCCGCGTCTTGTGACAGGATATAGCCCTTCGCAGACAGCCGCACCGTCAGATCCATTATCCAGATCGCCGCCACTCCCACCACCAACAGGCACAGGAGCGCGACCACGATCTTCAACAGCTTGCTCTTTATCTTCATAGTACACCATCACCGTAGGGGCGACTATTGGTCGTCCGAAACGTACCCAATACGAATTCGCCCAAACCCTTCGAAAAAGCCACCTTCTGCTGTCGGACGACCAATGGTCGCCCCTACGCTTTGGGTGGACACGATGCTCATCAATCGTCTGCCTCATCTTAAGTGAGACGGCCCTCGGAAAGGGCATGCCCTTTCCCTACATCGTACGCCAACTCCGCGTCAAAACCCGATCTGCAATATCAGCGCATCCTCCCTGGGGGCTCGGTAATAATTCTTCCGCAGCCCCACCTGGGAGAACCCCAGCGTCTCATACAAACTCCTGGCAGGCTCATTGGAAGCACGGACCTCCAGCGTCAAACGATGGCTCCCCCGCTGGATGAGGGCATCCATCAGGGAACCCACCAGCATCCGTGCCACGCCCTGACGGCGATAGTCCGGATGGACGGCCACGTTCATCATATCCGTCTCATCCAGCACCGTCTGAGATCCGATATACCCCGCCACCACATCTCCATCCAGGGCCACCAGCCAAAGGGACAAGGGGTTTTGAAGCTCCGAAGCCACGCTCTTCTCGCTCCAGGGCTCCGAAAAGCACAGCTTCTCCAGCTCCGCGATCTGAGGGACATGGCCCTCTTCCATCAAAACGATCTTCATTTGGCGTCGTACCAGCTCTTTCCCCACTTGGCTTCCGCAGTCAAGGGCACGCTCAGGCTCGCCACCTGCTCCATCTCCCGGCTCATGACCTCCGCCACCTGGGCCGAGATCTCTTCCGGGCATTCCACGATCAGCTCGTCATGGACCTGCAATAACAAGGTCGCCTCCGGGAACTGCTCCCGCAAGGCCTTGTCCACCCGGATCATGGCCAGCTTGATCAGATCCGCCGCCGTCCCCTGGATCGGGGTGTTCAGGGCGATCCGCTCCGCACCGCTGCGGATGTTGAAATTGGAGCTTTTCAGCTCTGGGATATACCGCTTCCGTCCAAACATGGTGACAGTGAAGCCCTTCTCCCGGGCCTCCTCCACCACATCCTTCATATACTTGCGAACGCCCTTGTAGTTGGCAAGATAGCTTTCGATATAGTCCTTGGCTTCCCACCGGCTGACCCCGATGTCCTCCGCCAGGGAAAACTCCGAGATCCCGTAGACGATCCCAAAATTCACCGCCTTGGCATGACGGCGCATGAGGGACGTCACCTGCTCCACCGGCACAGCGAAGACCTGGGAAGCCGTCACCGTGTGGATATCCAGCCCATCCCGGAAAGCCGCCTGCATAGTCTCGTCCCCGGCGATATGGGCCAACACCCGCAGCTCGATCTGGCTGTAATCCGCATCCACCAGCACATTGCCTTCTTTCGGCACGAACATCTTCCGGATCTCTGCTCCCAGCTCCGTGCGGACCGGGATGTTTTGCAGGTTCGGCTCCGTGGAGGACAGTCGCCCGGTGGCAGTGACCAGATTTTGAAAGCTGGTACGGATCCGGCCATCGGTGCCGATCGCCTTCATCAGCCCATCGGCATAGGTGGATCTCAGCTTGGTCAGCATCCGGTAGTCCATGATCGCCGGGATGATCGGATGCTTGCTTTTCAGCTTCTCCAGCACGTCGGCGTTGGTGGAGTATCCGGTCTTGGTCTTCTTCACCGGCGGCAGCTCCAGCTTTTCGAACAGCAGCTCTCCCAGCTGTTTGGGGGAATTGATGTTGAACCGTTCCCCAGAATAGGAGTAGATCAGCGCCTCGCAGTCATCGATCCTCTCCGATAGCATCTTTCCGAACTGCTCCAACTGTTCCCGGTCGATGGCGATCCCCGCCTTCTCCATCCGGTAAAGGACGGCGCACAGAGGAAGCTCCATATCGAAATACAGCGCCTCCATCCCCTGCCCTTTCAGCTCCTCCCGGAGCACGCTCCGCAGGTTCCAGATGGCTTCGGCACATCCCGCCGCGTCCCCATCCTCCACGCTGACCCCAAGGAAATTGGTGGCCAGCTTGCTCACAGGATAATCAGACTGGGAAGGGTTCAGATCATAGGCCGCCAACGCCGTATCGAAGCCAAAGGTGCCGAAACCCAGTCCCATGGCATCCAGCCGATGCATGGTGGACTTCACATCATGACAAACGCAGTCCTCCCGCCCCGCCAGGATATCCCCAGCCATCTGGGCCTCCATGGGAGTCAGAACGCACACGCCCGCTTCCCAGGCGATGCCCAGAGACCCATCCTCCGCCAGATACACAGCGCAGGGGATCCCCGGCTCCGGCAGGCTGTCCACCCGTGGCAGCACCGCCACAGCCTTCTCCACCGGCTTCGCCACTTCCAAAGCAGCACTGCGCAGACCATATTTATCGATCAGACGCACGAACTCCAGCCGCTGGAACAGCTCATACAGCGCCACCCGGTCGTAGGGCCGCACCACCGCGTCCCTGGGCTGGAACTGGATCGGCGCTTCGGGGCGGATCGTAGCCAATTCATAGGAAAGATAGGCATTCTCCTTATCCGCCACCAGCTTCTCCCGCAGCTTCGGCCGGATGGAAGGATCGTCGATGTTCTCATAGACTCCATCCAAGGTGCCGAACCTCGCCAGCAGATCCTTGGCAGTCTTCTCCCCCACGCCCTTGACGCCGGGGATATTATCAGAGCTGTCGCCCATCAGGGATTTCAGATCTATCAGACGCTTCGGCTCGAAGCCATAGTCCTCCCGGAACTTCTCGATATCATATAACGTAGCGTTGGTCTGCCCAGGACGGGAGATCACCAGCTTCACATGGACGTTCTCATCGATCAGCTGCAAGGAATCCCGGTCGCCGGTGACGATCACACATTCCCACTCATTTTCCGAGCAGATCTTGCCCACGGTGCCGATCACGTCATCGGCCTCCCATCCCTGACATTCATAGATCGGGATGTTCATGGCCCGCAGCACGTCCTTCATGACGGGCATCTGCTGGGCCAGCTCCTCAGGCATCCCATGGCGATTGGCCTTGTAGCCCTCATACCGCAGGTGCCGGAAGGTGGGTCCATGGAGATCGAAGGCAACACACACCGCGTCGGGCTGTTCCTCCTTCTCCGCCTTCTCCAGGATGTTCAGAAAGCCATAGATCGCATGGGTATAAAGCCCCTCCCGATTGGTAAGGGGCTTCACACCAAAGTAAGCGCGATTGATGACAGAGTTGCCGTCTAAGATCAGCAGCTTCATACTTTTCTCCACTTCGCGCCCTGGGGGGTGTCGATGATCTCGATGCCCCGGGCCTTCAATTCGTCACGGATCCGGTCAGCAGTGGCGAAATCCTTGGCCTTCTTAGCAGCCGTCCGCTCCGCCACCAGCGCGTCGATCTCAGGATCGGCAGAAGCGGCCGCTTCCTCTTCTTGCTTCTTCCGCAGCTTCTGGGCCGCGCAGATCAAGTTCAGAGAAAGCACCCTGTCGAAGTCCGCCAGCGCCGCCAGCTTGGTAGCGTCGTTGCACTTGGCTTTCAGCACATCATAAACAGCCGTGACAGCCAAGGAAGTGTTCAGATCCCCGTTGAGGGCCCCGTTGAACCGCTCCTTCAAAGCCGCCAGCGCCGCCTCGTCCACGTCACCGCCACCGGTGAGGGTCGCGATCTTGGCGATCAGCTTGTCATAAGCCGCCACAGCGTTGTCCAGGTTCTCCCAGGAGAACACCAGGTTCCGGCGGTAATGGCTCTGGAGGCAGAAGAGGCGATAGGCCATGGGATCATAGCCCTTGCTCTCCAGCAGGGAGACGGTGAGGAACTCGCCCTTGGACTTGGACATCTTGCCGTCATTGGTATTGAGATGATGGACATGGAACCAGTAATTGCACCACTTGTGCCCCAGGAAGCTCTCGGACTGGGCGATCTCATTGGTGTGATGGGGGAAAGCATTGTCGATGCCGCCGGCATGGATATCCAGATCCTCCCCCAGATGCTTCATGGAGATACCGGAGCATTCGATGTGCCAGCCGGGATAGCCCACGCCCCAGGGAGAATCCCATTTCAGGGCCTGATCCTCGAACTTGGACTTGGTGAACCACAGCACGAAATCGTTGCGATTGCGCTTGTTGGTGTCCTCCTCCACGCCTTCCCGAACGCCCACTTCCAGATCCTCCTCGTCGTGGTCGTTGAAGACGTAGTACTTTTCCAGCTTGGAGGTATCGAAATACACGTTGCCGCCAGCCTCATAGGCGAAGCCCTTCTCCAGCAGCCCCACCACGATCTTGATGAACTCATCGATGCACCCGGTGGCAGGCTCCACCACGTCCGGCCGCTTGATGTTCAGCTTCTCGCAGTCGGCGAAGAACGCATCGGTATAGAACTTGGCGATCTCCATGACCGACTTGTTCTCCCGCTTGGCGCCCTTGAGCATCTTATCCTCGCCGGTGTCCGCATCGGAGGCCAGATGGCCCACATCGGTGATGTTCATGACCCGCTTGACGTTATAGCCCTGATACCGCAGGGCCTTCTCCAGCACGTCCTCCATGATGTAGGTACGCAGATTGCCGATATGGGCGAAATGGTACACCGTAGGTCCGCAGGTGTACATCTTCACCACATCGGGAGAATTGGGCTGGAACAGCTCCTTCTTATGAGACAGAGAATTATAAAGATACATATATCGTTTCCTCCACTTAAGTAGTTTATAAAAAAATAACGCCTCTTATACCCTACAGTACAAGAGGCGGGTCATACGACTCGCGGTTCCACTCTCATTTATCGCTCAAAAAATAGATCCGCTCCCGGACGCACCTTCACGGGCCTTCCCCACGGGGCTTCCAGCCTAGGCCCCTGCTCTCTGAGAGTCCAGCGTCGTTACTCTTTCCGTTCAACGCGATATTGGTTTTCGTTATTTTAACATCCTCGCCCATAGTTTGTCAAGTTGCCACAAAAGTAAAATAACATCTCGATCGTTGATGTTTCCTATAAGCTATGCTATAATCAATAAAAAATCCCCACTGGAGTGATCTCACATGAGAAAGGCGCTCGTCCTGATCCTGATCACGAGCATCCTGATCACCGGTGCGGGCTGCTGCGCCCAGGATACCACGCAGACCGCCGCGCCCACCAAAGAAACGAGCGGTGATGTGATCATCATCTCACCCACCGCCCCCTATACGGCTGACTCTCTCGCCCCCGCGATCCACGCCATCTCCCTGCCCACCGTCCAGCTGGACACCGCGGCAGAAGATGGTACTGTGATCTTCCAATGCACCTATCAGGATCCCACGCTGTACCTGGACGATCCCCAGGCGCAAAACACCATATCCCAGCATCTGCGGCAGCGAACAGATGCCTTCCTGCAGGAAGCCCAGCTGATCATGGCTGCCGCCCAGAAGGACTATGAAGGTCAGACAGGATGGGCCCCCTATCTCGCCCAGCTCAGCTATGACGCCGTCCGGATCGACCCCCAGGTACTGAGCCTGCGATGTACCATCCAAAGCTACGACGGCAGCGCACACCCCACTCAGTACACCATGTCCGCCACCTACGACCTGACCACCCTCGTCCCATTGAACTTCGGGGAGATCATGGTAGAAGACTGGTCCCGGGAGGAGATGGTCCGCAAGCTGCTGGAGGTCCTGGAGCCTAGCGCCCCTGCCCTGTACGAAGACTACGCTCAAAAGATCTCCGATATGTTCCTTGGTGGCATCTCCTGGTTCCCGGACTGGTGCCTCACCAACGAGGGGCTGTGCTTCCTGTTCCCGCCCTATTCCCTGGCCCCGGCCGACTGCGGGATCATCCACGCCCAGATCCCCTACGCTCAGCTGGATGGTCTGCTGAAAGAGAACTACCACCCCCAGCGCACCGCCTCCAATGGCAGCGTCTACATCGAAGCGTATGATCCAGATCGAGCCGACCGTTTTCGGCACATCTCACGCCTGACCATCAGCGACCAGGGCGCCGCCTTCCTCCTTTACCCGGACGCCACGGTATCAGACCTGACGTTGGAGGCCGGAAAACTCTCGGAGGCTGGTTTCCAGGCGGAACGCACCCTCTTCGCCGCCGAACCCATGAGCCATGGAGACGCCCTGCTGATCCTGGCAGATACGGAGCAGACCGTCCTGCGCCTGACCTATCGGTCCAAAGGCCAGCAGGTATCCACCCTGCTCCACTACGACCCCGAAACAGATCAGTTCACCTTCCAATGACACGTATCCCCCGACTTACGTCGGGGGATATCTGTTTCATTCCACATGATCCATATTGATCCAGCCAAGATCCGTCCTGGCCCAGATCGTACCTTCTACGGGTTTGCGCTCATACACCGCCACGGTGGCGCCCTCATAAAGCCTGCAAACGACACCACTATCGCTTCCGGCCTGGCCCCGCAGGTTCATGCAAGCCGCATCGATGATCACAGTATCGAACTGCCCCTCCGGATCGGCAGGATCGGCGACGCTGGTCACCGTCTCCAGGCGGATATCCGAACGCAGACAGATCCATCCTTCGCCACAGCGTCCCCACAGGACATCGTTGAGGATCTGGAACTCCAGGATCTGGACCCTTTGGCCCTGAGAAAGACTGCCGCACGAGCGCCCTTCCGGGGCATCAGAGACCGGCACTTCCTCCTCCGACACCTGTGCATAGGTATCGATGATCAGTGCATCCTCGCCCACCGTCTCTTCCTGATCCAGGATCTCCACCTTCACATTGGAGCGCAGGCAGATCCACCCCTTGGCGCAGCGAGCCCACAGGCGGCCATCGATGTCCACCTGATCCAGGATCTCCACCTTCTCGCCAGGGACCATCCGGCCCACTGCATATCCATCCGGCTCAGACAAGATCACCTGAGCAGCCATCCCCACATTGGTGCCGAACACACGCCCAGTAGGTGCCGGGGACTGGACCACCGGCGGCTCCACCGGTTCCTGCTCCGGTATCTGCGTGGTCAGGTCCTCCTCCGGCTCCGTAGGCTCTGTGGTGGGCTCTGTCGGCTCCGTGGTCGGCTCGGTCACCGGATCCGTGGGCTGAGTCGGCTCCTCCGGCTCGTCGGGCTCGATCACATCATAGTAATCTGTATTCTCCAGGGCCACCCAGCCTTCGTCGCATTTGCCCCAAAGGTAGCTGCTGCCTTGATAGATGGCGGTGACTGTGATCTGCTCCCCTTTGGAAAGACGTCCTACTGCCTTATAAGTAAGACCGGGACCCTTGCGGACATTGACCTGCTTGGCAGTGATCTTCACCGTCACACGATCCACCGGTTCCCCCTCCGGGATGATCTCCTCCGGCTCCGTGGGCGGCTCCGTAGGAGGCTGCGTCGGCGGCTCGGTGGGAGGCTCCGTGGGCGGTTCCGTAGGCTCAGTCGGCGGCTCCGTGGGTCTCGTAGTGGGCTGGGTCGGCTCCTGATGCTTCCCATAGTCCGTGTGCTGCAAAGAGATCCAACCCTTGCCGATATCGCCCCAGGTGTATCCATCGTTTTCATAGATCGCAGCGACCGTGAACTGCTCGCCCTTATCCGCGCTTCCTACCACATCATAGGTAAGGCCCGGTCCCTTACGGATATTGACCTTGCTTCCGGTGACTTGGACCTTCACCGGATCGATCGGCTCCCCCTCCGGGACCGCAGGCTCTGTAGGAGCGGTGGTGGGCTGTGTAGGCTCCGTCTGCTCAGGCTCCTGAGGCTCTGTTGGATCCTCCGGAGGGGCGGCATCGGGATCAGCCTCCCATTGGGCGTACAGAGTCTTTCCCTTGGTGGACATATCCAGGACCGTCACCAGCTCTCCGCCGGACGCGGACAGAGACCAGCCTTTGAACACATAGCCCTCCCGACTGGCAGTCGCCACGGGCTGAGCCGTCAAGTTCCCATCATAGCCCTGGACATTATACTCACTGACTGTGCCGCCCTGTCCATCATAAAGGACGAAGCAGTAATGATCCGGTGCCGTGCGGCTGTAGTGGCCATCCAGATAGATCGCGGCCTCCGCCAAGCGGCGGCGGACATGGCCCACCGAACGGACACCACCGGAGACAGAGTAGATGCTGAAGGCATAGATCAGCTCGTTCCCCGTGGCA
Source organism: Oscillospiraceae bacterium (assembly GCA_017456045.1). Lineage (GTDB taxonomy): Bacteria > Bacillota > Clostridia > Oscillospirales > Oscillospiraceae > Faecousia. The sequence goes on along the minus strand of JAFTKE010000109.1, from coordinate 1,688 downwards.
CCGCCGGTCAAAGCCTTCACCAGCGTGTTGCCCTTTTTCAGCCAGCTGCTGCCCACATTATATATCAGGGAGACCACGGCATCGAACTGCCGCTGCTCATAGCTCAGACCATTGTTGTCGATGAACTTGTTTACTTCCCCTTCATATGTAGCAAGCACCGTGCGAAGCTCCGCGTCAGCCTCCTCCTCCGTCATAGGCGTCTCATTGTAATGCTCCACCATGTCATCGGGACAGCGGGTGCCGTATCCGATGGTGTATTTCCCATCGGTATCTTTATAAGGGGTACCGGAGAAGCCCTCGAAAGCCTTGATCACGGCCACCAGCTCCTCGCTGCACACCATACTGGAAGCTGCCCGGGCCTGGGTCATAGGCGTGAAAAGCCCCAGCACCAGGATCAGAGCCAAGCAAAAACATATGGATCTCTTCCTCATAAGCAGCTACTCCTCCATCGCAAACTCTCTAGAGTAACATTATACCAGAGCATCCAACTGTTTTCAACCCTGTTTGTAATCTTTGTAACCTTTCTACCCCTTGTGGTCGAACCACGGAAAGATCACCAAATGATCCCATTGCGATCCCCCGCCACCTGTGATAGAATATCGAAAAACGAAAGGAGGTCTGTGCATGGAGGACGTTCGCGCTTTCATCGCCATGAGCGGCGGCGTAGACAGCACCGTCGCCGCCTATCTGACCCAACAAGATGGTATCCCCTGCATAGGCGGCACTCTGCGGCTGTACACCGGAAGCGACACCGCCTGCGGCAGCACCCAGGACGCCAGAGATGCCGAAGCAGTGGCCCGTCGGCTGGGGATCGACTTCCACCTGATCGACGCGTCAGAGCGTTTCCGGCAGAAGGTCATGGACAAATTCGTCCACTGCTACAGCCAAGGCTTGACCCCCAGCCCCTGCATCGACTGCAACCGCTATCTGAAATTCGGCCACCTTCTGGACACTGCCCTTTCCCTGGGCTGTACCCATCTGGTCACCGGCCACTACGCTCAGATCCGGATAGACCCGATCACCGGACGCTACCTTCTGTACAAAGCCGCCGACGAAGCCAAGGACCAAAGCTATTTCCTGTGTATGCTGACCCAGCATCAGCTGTCCCACACCCGATTCCCTTTAGGCGGACTGACCAAGCCCCAAGTGCGCCAGATCGCCGAAGCACAGGGCTTCCTCACCGCCCGCAAGCGTGACTCCCAGGATATCTGCTTCCTACCTGACGGAGACCACCGGACCTTCCTGGAAAACGCCCTGGGCAGCCCCTTCCGGCCCGGCGACTTCCTGGACCTGGAGGGGAACGTGGTGGGACGGCACGATGGTGCCATCGGCTACACCTGCGGCCAGCGTCGTGGGCTGGGCCTTGCCATGGGCTACCCAGTCTATGTCTGCGCCACAGACGTCCAAAACGACACCGTCACCGTAGGTCCCGATGAGGCGCTGTTCCACCGCAGCCTCCGGGCCAACGATTGGAACTTCTTCCCCTTCGACACCTTGACCGCCCCCCTCCGGGTCCAGGCAAAGGTCCGCTCCCGCATGACCCAGCGAGCTGCCACCATCTACCCGGAGGCAGACGGCTCCGCCATCGTCACCTTCGACGAGCCCCAGCGAGCGATCACCCCTGGCCAATCGGTGGTCCTTTACGAGGGGGATCTGGTGATCGGCGGCGGCACCCTCACCCAAGTCCT
>JAFTKE010000108.1 GCA_017456045.1 Oscillospiraceae bacterium | reverse complement strand
TTTGAGGGGAGGTGGGCCGCCGAAGGCGGCTCGGAGGGGTGTGTGATCAGCGCAGCTGATCACCAAAAGCGTGCTATGCACGCTTTTGGAAACCCCTCAGTCAGCTTCGCTGACAGCTCCCCTACAAGGGGAGCCTTGAGGACGTGCTTAACTTAATGACATTGGTCAGTGACCCTTCCATACAGTGATCGGTGTGGTCGTGGGGTGTGCTGTGGTGGGGGACGTTTGTGTTTTTGTGAGATCTTGACAAGTTGGAGTGGGCTGGTTCGGTAATTTTATACACAGACGCACCTTGCAATTTTGAATAAAAAACGACATAATATATCCATAGATCCTATGATGCGGAGGTGTCCCTATGCAGAAGGTACTGATCCTGGACCTGGGTGGGCAGTACGGCCAGATCCTGGCGCGCCGGGTGCGGGAAGAGCATGTTTTCTGCGAGGTACGTTTGGCCTCGAATGTGGATATGGAGCAGATCCGGGCGTTCCAGCCGGTGGGCATCCTGCTGGCAGGTGGCCCGCAGTGGCAGCGCGTCGATCCGGAGGTCCTCCGCTGCGGCGTGCCGGTGCTGGGCATCGGCGGCGGTTGTCTTGCTATGGTGGAGGCGCTGGGGGGCGAAGTGGCCCAGACCCAGCGGATCTATGGCCGGATGCTGATGAACCTGGAGGAGGACGCGGTGTTGTTCGCCGGGATGCCTCCGATCACCATCGGCTGGATGGACCAGCTGGAGACGATCCAGCGCTTGCCGGAGGGGGCCGCGGCTACCGCTTCCTCTCAGGTGTGCCAGATCGCGGCGTTCAGCTGTCCGGAGCGTCAGCTTTACGGTACCCTCTTCCACCCAGAGGCGGGCCATACCGAGGGCGGGAGCCGGATGCTGGGGCGGTTCCTGAAGGAGATCTGCGGCGCTTCCGAGGACTGGACCATGGAGAACATCATCGACATGGCCGTGGCGGATGCCCGGCAGCGGATCGGTGGGCGGAAGGTGCTGCTGGCGCTCAGCGGCGGCGTGGATTCCTCCGTGGTGGGGGGACTGCTGAGCCGGGCCGTGGGCGATCAGCTGACGTGCATCTTCGTGGACCATGGGATGCTGCGAAAGGGCGAAGGGGACGAGGTGGAGGCCATCTTTTCCCGTATCGATACCAATTTCATCCGGGTCAACGCGGCGGAGCGGTTCGCCAAGCGTCTGGCCGGTGTCACCGACTCCGAGGAGAAGCGCCGGATCGTGGGCGAGGAGTTCGTCCAGGTGTTCCAGGAGGAGGCCAAAAAGCTGGGCGGGGTGGATTTCTTGGCCCAGGGCACCATCTATCCTGACATCATGGAGTCCGGCGGCGGCTACGCCGATGTGCTGCAGAGCCACCGGGAGATGCGGGACCTGCCGGAGCATCTGGACTTCAAGGAGCTGATCGAGCCGCTGCGGCTGCTGTTCAAGGATGAGGTGCGCAAGGTGGGCCGGACCATGGGCCTGCCGGAGTTCCTGGTGGACCGTCAGCCCTTCCCCGGGCCGGGCCTTGCGATCCGGATCGTGGGAGAGATCACGCCGGAGAAGCTGGAGACGTTGCGTTCTGCCGATCACATCTTCACCTCTGAGCTGGAGAAGGCCCATCTGCATCAGCATACCGCCCAGTATTTCGCGGTGCTCACCGACACGGTGCTGAGCCACGGCGGGAAGGAGCGGTACGTGCTGGCTCTGCGGGCAGTGTCCACCGATGATTTCTCCACCGCCAAGTGGGCCAGGATCCCCTATGAGCTGCTGGATAAGATCTCCGACCGGCTCTGCCGGGAGGTACCGGGGATCGACCGGGTGGTCTACGACATCACCAACAAGCCGCCTGCCACGATCGAGTGGGCGTGAGTTTTACGATAACGAGATTCTGATCAGGCACGTCCAGTCTATGGGCGTGCCTGTTTCGTTTGGGGCGATGCGTGATCTTTAGTGGTATGGATAAGATGATGGGAAATATTAGTTGACGGAGGGGCCCGGTGGGTGATATAATCAGACTGATTTTTTATCATCATATGATGGGGAGGTCTTCCGACCTTCCCTGGATAGGGGCCTCGACTCCCAGTCCTCTCCCTGCTGGGGCAGATCCCGGGCGGGGCAAGATCCGAAAGGAGAAATGGAACGATGAGAAATATCGGATTTGGAAAGCGGCTGTTGACTATGCTGCTGGCGCTGCTGATGGTGATGTCCTCCGTTCAGGCTGCCACCGGTGATATCTGCTACAACGGTGACTACCACGCTGACGGCACACAGGGTAATTACCTTGGGATCACTGGTCTGGATGGCAACATCGATACCACGGATACCATCAGTTGGCCTATCAAGGTCTATGACTATCTGAACGACGGTATGCTTTTCGAGTATTCCCAGTCTCAGGCCACCTCTGTGGCGATAGATCAGGGTTCTCCTTATGGAGGTCGGACCTATATGCCGTCCATTGGCGTGGGTAACGATTATACATATAATGGTGTTTCCGGCTGTGCCTACTGGGAGAATGCGTATTACAACTGGCTCAGCCAAAACTATGCAGCCCCGGATACCAGTGTCGAGACCACCAGGACCATCGCTGAGCCGGTGGAGGGTGTGGATCCCATGTATCTGCATCTGGAATATCCCACACAGAATTCCAGTCGCTCCAAAAGCTGGGTGTGGGTCTCGGACTTCGCCAACGACAACGATCAGTACTACAGCAAGGAAGAGATCCGTTATGCGGTGATCGTATACCGCACCAACGATGTTTATGCTCAGACTCAGGCAGAACGCAACAGTGACGATCTGACTTACAATGACAAGACCTGGGGTGTCGGCGATATCCAGTTCCACTGGGCCGTCTCCGACTCTGCCCGGTCTGCTGATCTGACCTATCACACCGGCAATTCCTCCAACAAGCTGACGGACAGCAGTGGGAACAAGCTGATCGATATCTCCAGTCTGGGCGACAGTATCGTTGGTACTAATTCCTCTGGCGCGACCAAAACAGCGTCCGGTGGTACGATGAGCGCCGGGGCGGTCTCTCTGCCCCCTTCCACTGACAAGTGGAGCTATCTGGTGGTGGATATGTGTTCCGGCGATATCAAAAACTATTTCTGGAACAGTACTTGCACCATAAACGGTTCCGTGAAGGATTGCATCGGAGATGACCGGATCGCCGGTGTGAAGGTGACCATCCCCATCAACGATCAAGGCGAAGCGATGGATATCTCCCACATCGCCTATTTCTCCAGCCAGGCAGAGGCGGACAACTTCGGCGCTGCTGCTCTGCGGTTCAACAACGACCCCGGCGAATATCTGCTGTCAACGAAGATCACCACTTCGACAGGCAAGCCGGAGCCCACCGGAGCCAATTTCGAACTGGACTTCACGAAGGATGCCACTTATTCTTCCGCAAGCGCTACCGCCTTGGCCAACAGCTATATGTTCAATAATACCGCTGTTGCGGCAGGTACTCAGGAGTCCACAGATAAGGTCCAGTACGCCCGGCTGGGCTACGATAATGACGGCGCACCTGATTCATCGATCATCGCCTCCTTCAGCAGTGCGACACAGATCTCGGATGTCAGATATATCGCGATCGTTTATAGCTCCTCCAGCACCTCTGCGTCCTGCACCAACTCCGCCTGCAACAAGATCGGGTTCTGGTTCCAATCGGACCAGTTATACAATAAGGTCTACTACAGCAATATGGGCAAAGACGTGGATGATGATATCTTGTTCTCCCACAGTCTGCAATGGACATACACGGTGATCGACATGGTCGGTACGGATTCCGATATCCAGACGGAGATGAGCAACAACAGTATCACCACGATCAATAAGATCGGCATGGTGTTCCCTGGTTTCGACGATGATCATGGCGGAGCTGAGTATTTGGACGTATCCCACATCGCATTCTTCGATAATGCGGCGGATGCCGAGACCTACGGAAAAGCCGCTGTGGCATATGTCCTGGATCCGGGTGGTACGATCACCACTTCCACCAGAGGCTGGAACACCGGCAACAACACCGGCTTCTCCATGCTCTACGCCAACTCCGGCGGCGGATGGTCTTCTGATACTTTCGCCGGCGGTTCCAACACCAAGGAAAACGGCTTCTTCAGCTACCAGATCGGAAAGACCTACTATAAGACCACGACCGATTCCACCATCAACTCCGACCGTGAAACAGCGGCTACTAAGGGATATCCGGTCTCTAACAGCATCTTCCTGCTGAACATGTACAACTTCGATACCGAGGTGCTGGATCTGGGCTATACACTGTATAACCATGCTGCCCAGGGTCTGGAGGGCGGTGGTGTGTACACCATCGGTCTGCTGGAGGCGGGACTGATCGACGCGAAGGGCGTGGATGATAAGACCTACAAGATCCCTCAGTATAAAGAGGATTCCGTAGGCTATATCGCCTATCTGCTGCGGGATTCTCTGAAGATCGGTCAGCGGGACAGCAGTGGTAATTACAATTACAACTTCGTCCACGGTGCCCGCAACGGTGCCCAGTACGGCTACGCCGACACCGCCAAGACCCAGCCCTACGATCTGGCGGAGGCGCTCCGGGCACAGCTGGATCTGAAGATGCCGGACAGCGGTGACGGCAACTTCACCGTCGATACCACCAAGCGGACGGAAGCCCAGTATCTGGGCAGTTATGCTGACACGCTGACCAAGAAGGATATGCTGATCGGTCCCTTCCTGAAATGCATGGAAGCTCTGGAAACAGCCGGTAAGCAGCTGACCTGCTACGATGCTGCCTACTATCTGCTGCACAACATCTTCGTGGATGATTCCTACAACCAGCTCCAGGATGACTATAACTACCTGGTGCTGAGCAAGGGCAAGATCTCTGCCACCGGCAAAGAGGCCTATGTCTTCGATGGCGGCTTCACCACCGGCACCACCGGTGCCAGCATCACCACCGACGAGCAGGCCAAGGAATATGCCCAAACTTCTAATTCCGCCGTCCAGTACTCTCCCATCGTGACGACCACGGATGCCGATGGGAAGACCGTTACCACCGGCAAGGGCACCATCGAGCTTTCCACGGCCATCTCCAAGGACGTGGTCTGGTATGATAACGATGCCAGCCGTACCACGCGGTTCCCCTTCCTGCCGGTGACGGATCCCGACGAGGGCACGCCCTATGCCGATCCCATGGTGGTGAATATGCTGGACGACGGCGCGCGGAGCAACACCACCTCCGGTAACACCTACGCCGGGCGTAACTACAACTTCGTCATGCAGGCCAACGGTGAGTTCGTATACCACTACGAAGATGAGCTGTTCTTCGAATTCCAGGGTGACGATGACGTGTATCTGTTCGTCAACGGTCAGCTGATCATGGACATCGGCGGCGCCCACTCCATCACCACCGTCTCTATGAACATGAACGACTATGTGGACTGGGCCCGGAGCATCAAGGCTGATGCCACCGCCTATGCTGCGTTGACCGCCGCTGAAAAGACCCGTGTGGATGCGCTGGCATTGAAGGATGGCGATAGCTACGCCATCGACTTCTACTACATGGAGCGTCACGGCTGGGGCTCCAACATGCGTGTGGCCACCAACATCGTCATGACTGACCCTGCCTTGCAGACCAACAAGACCGCTTACCAGAGTGGCGCTGAGATCCCCTACGGCGGTACGGTCACCAAGGATGAGAAGATCGAGTACAGCTTCTCCATGACCAATGCCGGCAACAACAAGCTGTACAGACTGTCTTACGTGGACAATAACCTGGGCGTCAGCCTGGACAGCACCAATGGCCTGGTGGTGACGGGCGAGCATGTCACCGATGCCAACGGCGGTACACTGGATCCGGAGGATCTGGTGATCACGGTGGAGGGCTACTATGATGAAGCGAAGACCCAGCCCACTGGCACCATATCGATCCCTATCACGGATACGGTGGTGACCAATGAGGATGGGACTACCACGGTGACGCAAACAGCTGAGCAGAACCTGAAGCGGTTCCTCTACGATCTGCAGTCCGGTGGCACCCAGTCCGGAGAGCAGGACAGTAGTCTTTTCGCAGGTGCAGGCCTGTGGCGTCACGGCACTGTGACGGTCCGGGGCATCTGGTACACCATGCCCAGCAGCGTGGACGTGTTCGACAACACGGTGTTCACCAGTGCCCACCCCTCGGTCACCTCTGACACGGTGATCAAAGGCGAGGATACCCACCGGATCCGCGCTGTCTCCAACGCGGTGTATTTCTATCAGTGGGCGGGCCATGACCTGTACATCGAAGAGGGGACACTGATCGATGCGCTGAAGGATACCATGGAGGACTCCAGTGAGTGCAGCTGTACCGCCAGCAACGTTTTGATGCTGCTGTCGGACGGCGATAACAATGCGCGTACCTATGACAGTATCACCAATACCGGTTCGTTGCTGACGGTCAATTATGAGACCCCCGGTACGCAGACCCTTACCCATGTCACCTTGCTCCAGGACAGCGACAACGATGGGAAGGCGGACACGGATAGCTCCGGCGCTGTGATCGTCAAGCATACCATCCCGGTGGTCTACCACGTCACGGATGTGGAGGATTCGACGCTGGTGCTGGACTATGGTCTGAAGGCTGAGCTGACAGGCAGTGGCGGCATCTATGCCAATGATTCCGTTACCATCGCCAACAGCTCTGCCCAGGTCATGGGTCTGACTACCGGCGGTGTGGATTATCTGGATGGATACACATCCACCTTGTACAGCTATGACGACCTGAACCGGATCTCCTTCACCAATGCGGTGGATGCCGATGGCAAGCTGGCGATCCAGTCGGGCCATGATGGGCAGTATTCCATCAAAAACGGGAAACTGTACTTCACGCCCACCGACTTCATGGATGACACCTACTCCGTCAAGGCCGCCGTCACGGTCTATGCCAATGGGGCCACGCCCAGTGCAGTAGGCCCTGCCAACGGCAAGACGAATGGTAGCTATTCCATCGACATCACCAAGGAAGTGCAGATGTACCAGCAGGTGACGGTGCTTCCGGCCAACGTGGTGTATTATGAGGACGACTTCGATGGGATCAGCTACGATGCCGACAAGGTCGCCGGGAAATTCATCTCTCACACCGGCACCAGCGATGGCTGGACGCAGGGCGTGGATCAGACGGTCCTCTACGGTCAGGACGAGAGCTATCAGTCTGATGCCAACAAGGAGATGAGCGGTAACTCTCTGCATTCCTATCATATCAACGATGAGGCGGTGTTCGCTTCCTTCACCTTCACCGGAACCGGCTTCGAGATCATCAGCCGGACTGACGCGGCCACATCCGGTACGATGTTCGTGAAGGTCACGGATACGGCTACCAATGCGGTGGTGTACCACGCACCGGTGATCACGGAGTTCGACAACAAGGGCGACGACGACACGTCCGCTGATGTGGTCGATGGAGTGACGAAGGACAACGATCAGGAAGTGATCTATCAGGTGCCGGTGATCCGGGTGGATGAGCTGGCGCTGGGTAGCTACTTCGTGGAGATCTCCGGCGGGTTGGAGTATGATGTGGATTCGGATCCTTCCACCTGGATCAGTGAGCGCAGCCATCATGAGGAAACGGGGGAGGTGCAGTACCAGCCCATCACCAAGGCCGTGTTGGATGAGTTGCTGAACCATGAGCGATGCCTCAAATACGGTGGCGTCACGGCAAAAGAACTCCAGGCATGGAAGAATGTATATATCACAGCGGAGGAGTTCGATTATTTGAATAATGTCGAAGGCAAGGACGCTTATGAACAGTGTCCTGCCCGCAAGACGAAGCTGCTGGCGTGGCTGGGGGACTTCCTTCCTGAGGCGTTGGATACGGATCAGCAGAAGTGGCTCTACATCGATGGTGTCCGGGTGTTCCAGCCGTTGGCGGTGGAGAAGCAGGGCAGCTATCTCGCTTCCGAGCAGGGCGTCACCTTCTCTGAGATGCGGGAGCTGATCATGTCCGGGCAGATGGCCTTCGGTAACTACGAGTCCACTTCTACCGGCGTGGAGGTCTCCTCCGGGGATATGACCTGGGTGGAGAACCGGGATGGGGAGTCCTATACCCTGAACTATGCCAAGAACGTGGAGCAGTATCTGCTGGCAGGCCCCAACAATGAGGTCTACATCAGACGGACCGCTTCGACCCACTCCAACACCGGGAAGAATTTCCAGATCCTGCTCTTCTATGTCTCCGAAGAGACTGCCGGGACCACCGGTACGCTGCAGGTGGCTGTGCGTGGCGTGGATCAGAAGCTGTTCTTTGGACAAGCCGCATCTTCCAATAGCCTCATGGAGTTCCAATACGTCAAGAGCGATACTGTGGGGGAGTGCGCCGGCATGGTGGACAGCTCTACAGAGCAGTACTATTCCATCGATTACACCCAGTGTCCCTCCGTTACGACGGCGGATGGAAAGACGGTCTATCAGGTGGTGCTGGTGGTTCGGAACAGGAAGGATGATGCCAGTGTCGCATCTGAGGGGATGATCTCCTTCACCAGCATGAAGCACAAGGGGCTCACCATCGAGAAGGTGGTGTCTTCTACGGATCAGGCCTTCGAGAGCGGGACCACATGGAAGTATGTGAACGGTGTGCTGTATGATACTACCAATGATCGGTATCCTTCCACCGCCCCCTGTGTCCATCTGGATCTGGATCAGGTGACTGCCCTGATGCATGATCTGGCGGTGGATCCCGTGCCGGAGGTGGAGCCCGCTCCTGAGGTGGAGCCTGCGCCCCAGGTGACGCCTGCGGTGCCGGATATGCCTGCACGGCAGCAGATCCCGGCGTATGTGTGGGTGATCGTCGGCGTGGTGGTGGCAGTGCCCCTGTTGATCGGGGCGTATCTGCTGACCAAGAAATATTTGGATCGCCTTTGATACCTGCATCTGATATCTAAAAAGAGGAGCTGTCCCGATCGTGGGACAGCTCCTTTTTAGTCGTCGTTGGTGAGGGGCATCGTTTTGCGTACTAAGCGGCGCACCGCCCCCGGGGGAAGGTATCGCGCCTCTTTGGGATCCATCACGATCCACTGATCAAGACAGGGGGTCACAGGATGGGGGACAGGCCGGTGGGGCCGTGGGTGTAGATCGTCGTGGAGACGTGGGCGTAGAGGATGCCGTTGGCGGTGGTGGTCAGCTGGTCGCAGCGGGGGAGCTGCTGTGTGGCCTTGCCGTCGCCGGTACAGGAATACAGAGCGTCGTGGGACCGGAAGTATAGGGTGTCATCGGCGGTGAGGGCCAGGTGCAGAAGGTCGATGGTATCGCCGAAGACCTCTACCGGTTCGCCACCACGGATGCCGTCCATCCGGTAGAGCTTGGTGCCGGAGGTGAGGTACAGGGCCTTCCGGTCGGAGGTGACGGCGTAGCTTTGGACGCCGGTGGCGTAGGAGATCGTGCTGCCGTCGGACAGACGCAGGCTGCACAGCTTCGATCCGTCCTGGAGGTAGTAGACATAGGCACCGGTGGCGTCCAGGGTGGGGAAGGTGGCGTTGGAGGACAGCGTAGTGGTCTGGCCGCCCTGCCGGGGACGCCAGAGCTTGGAGGTGCCGTCCTGGGTGGAGGTGTAGATCAGGCTGTACAGGTCCGTCACCGGTAAGGTGGTGACGGTGCCGTTGGAGCTGGGGGCGGTGCCGGGGGGCAGCAGTGCCGTGGCAGTGCCGGGGCAGATCTGGGCAGGCGTTCCACCCTGGTCGGTGATGAAGGTGCAGCCGTCCCGGTAGAACAGGAGCTGGCGGTGGTCCCGGTCGAAGTAGGCTGCGGGGGTATCCATGGCACCCAGATCCAGGGTGCCGGAGGCAGTGTGGTAGGTGAGGCGGTAGCCGTCGGGATCCTGGATGGCACTGTAGATATTGCCGCTGTCGTCCATGCCCAGGAGGGTATCCGGGGCGGTGGAGAGGGCGGTGTCGTCCAGGAACAGCTGACCGTCGGTGGTGGTATAGGCGATGTGGCCGCCGTCGGGGGAGAGGACCAGGGCGCGGACCGTGTCGGTGGTGACGGTGGCGGCGGCGCCGGTGGCGCAGTCGTAGCGCATCAGGGCATAGCCGCTGCCGGAGGGGGTGAAATAGGCCAGGCCATCGCCGGAGACGCTGAGAGCGGGGGCGGTGACGTCCTGGGCGATGAGGGTCAGCTGATCGCCGGTCAGGAGCCAGGCATCGCCATCCCGGGTGGACAGGGCGGCACGGCTGCCGTCCAGGGACTGCCGGACGGAGGTGACGTTTTCCAGAGTGGTGGGGAGGACGGTGCCGTCGATCAGGATGTGGCTGATGCCCTGGGCATCATGGTAAGTGACGTGGCGCTGAAGACGGATGTAAGGATCCGGGGCGGCAGCGGCCGGGGGCGCGGTGGAGGCGGTGGGATCGGTGGGGACGTCCTGGGCATCCTGGGTGCAGCCGGTGAAGGACAGGGTCAGCAGCGCCGCCAGGAGGGCGCAGAGGTGCTTTTTCATGGGTGGCCTCACTTTCTGTGGTATCAGGTGATCTGTTTTGAGGTATTATACCATTGGGGCAGGGGAGCGTCAAGACGGAGCGGGGCGTGATGAGCTTGGGAGCCATGCCCGAAGGGGATACTGCGAATGATCCTGGGGGGGTCCTGGATCAAGTGAGATCGCCACGTCGGGCTTCGCCCTCCTCGCGATGACATGTTTTTTCGGTACGCTGAGATCGCCACGTCGGGCTTCGCCCTCCTCGCGATGACATGTTTTTTCGGTACGCTGAGATCGCCACGTCGGGCTTCATCCGCCTCACGATGACATGGTATCTCGGTACGCTGAGGTCCACGAAGGGTAGCTGACGGCGCTCCACTGACTGATAGTGACTGGGGCGTTTCAGGGATATTCAAGGCCGTTTTTTGGGGAAAAAGTAGAAAATGCTTGCAATTCCCGAAATCATATTGACGAGATCCGGTTTTTCGCTTATAATGCTTTGTATAAAGGACAGGTGTTCGTGATTTGAGAACGTTTGTGGACGCTTTGTCCGCGAGTGAGCGACTCGTCTTTGGATATGTATACAACAGATAAGGTAAAAACAGTCTGTGGTATAAATCGTGACCCCAAAATTCAATGAAAATGGAGGAAAAACGCATGAATCTGAAGAAGCTCTTATCCCTGGCGCTGGTGCTGATCATGGTCCTTGGTGTTTTTGCTGGCTGCCAGCAGTCCGAGGAAAATACTACCACCGGCAAGCAAGATGACACGACTCCCAAGGAAGAAGTGGTCTACCAGGACATCGACGACAACGATGCCAAGGTCCACGCTGATTACACCTCTGTCTACGAGCAGATCGGTGCCAACATCACCATCGACATGGTGAACGAGGATCCCGATACCGGTCTGGCTACCGTCGAGTACGAGGGCAAGACCTATGAGCTGGGCATGGACTTCCTGTCCTGGGCCATGGTCTATAACTGCAACGTTCCCGAGGGCAGCGCTTACGCTACCTCTGAGGATATCTTCAACCAGTGGTGGAAGCTGTACATCCAGCGTTGGAACTACCTGGCTCCTGAGGTGCCTCTGTACTCCAACCAGTACTTCGATCTGTACAACGCGAAGATCGAGAACTTCGTGACCACCCCCTACTGGGCTCCCGCTGACGCCATCGTGGCTGCCACCATCAAGGCTGGCGCTGAGAACTCCGTCATCCTGGGCTCCTCCACCGACCTGTCCGGCGCGTTCCGTAACGCTTCCTGGGGCAAGTCCTCCCCCGGTTCCAGTGACCTGGACATCCAGAACCTGACCACCGGTTATGCTACCCTGCAGACCAACATGAACGGCGCTTTCATTTGGAACATGAAGGCTCTGGCTGAGGTCCCCACCTCCGTGATCAACGAGGATGGCAGCCTCACCTACACCATCAAGATCCAGGAAGGCATGAAGTTCTCCGATGGCTCCGCTATCACCGCTAAGAACTACATCGCCGGCGTCCTGGGCAACTCCACCGATGTCGCTGTCGCCGCTGGCGGCTCCGGCACCTCCGGCCAGATGCTGGTGGGCTTCGACGAGTTCAAGGCTTACACCGGCGAGGGCGACACTGTGTACTTCGAGGGCGTCAAGCTGATCGACGACTACACCTTCTCCGTCACCTTCCAGGCTGACTACGCTACCTACTACTATGCCATGAGCTACGCTTCCTTCTCTCCCGATCCCCTGCCCCTGTACCTGGGCGAGGGCAGCATCGTGGTGGATGAGGCTACCGGCGCCTGCGGCCTGGATGCCAAGTTCTACGAGATGACTGAGAAGGACGGCGTGAACGTCTATGTCCAGTCCGAGAACATCGCCAACAACCTGAAGTGGAACTCCGATCTGCCCTTCTCCGGTCCCTACGTGGTCTCCAACTACGACGAGTCCGCTCTGATCGCTACCCTGACCCTGAACCCCAACTACCCCGGCGATGACGCTCGTGGCACTGCTTCCATCGAGACCATCACCTACATCAAGATCGAGTCCGAGACCCAGACTGACAAGTTCAAGGCTGGTGAGGTGGACGTGCTGGCCGGTATCACCGGCGGCGACGAGACCAAGGCTGCCCTGGCCCTGGTGGAGGAGTCCCCCGACAAGTACGCTGAGACCCACTACGACCGCGCCGGCTACGGCAAGATCGGCTTCCGTTCTGACTTCGGTCCCACCGGTATGGTGGAGGTCCGTCAGGCCATCATGTACACCATCAACCGTCCTGAGTTCGCCCAGGTCTTCACCGGCGGCTACGGCTCCGTGGTGCATGGCCCCTACTACGAGGGCTACTCTGCCTTCCAGGCTGTGAAGGACGAGATCAACCTGAACCAGTACACCTACTCCGTGGACGACGCCATCGCTGTCCTGGAGGAGGGCGGCTGGATCTACAACGACAAGGGCCAGGAGTTCGTTCCCGGCACCGACGCCGTCCGTTACAAGAAGCTGTCCGGCTATGAGCTGAGCGTCGACAACCTGCACTTCGCTACCGTCGACGGCAAGTACAAGACCCTGAAGATCAACGGCGAGTACTACATGCCTCTGGCCATCAACTGGTACGGCACCCAGCCCAACACTGTCACCGATCAGCTGCTGACCGCCTGGCAGACCAACCCCAACTCCACCACCGACATCGGTATGTACATCACCTACACCTCCACCGACTTCAGCACCGGTCTGTATGGTGAGCTGTACCGCATGGAGGGCTATGGCTACAACGGCACTCCCAAGCTGAACGCCGTCAACTTCGCCACCAGCTTCACCTCCGCTGCTTACGATTACAGCTGGAACTGGACCATCGACCCCGAGCTGTGGGCTGCTGGTTACTCCGTCTGCTTCGTGGCTGATGAGGCTGACTTCTGGGAGAACTACTGATATCCTTCGGTAAGCGAAGAAATATAGTCCCTATATGATGTGAATGCGATAGGAACGGCATTTTCGGATGCCGTTCCTATTGTGATCATATAGTGCAAAAGATCCATGTTGGTTGGTTAAAGATCCATGTAGGTTGGGGGCTTGCTCCCGCCGGCGGTCCCTTCCCGCTTTTGGCGGCGGAGGTGTGCCCCCGCCCTACATCGGCTATCATTCTAAAGAAACGGGGGATCCCAATGGCAAAATATATCCTTCAGCGACTCGGATTCATCCTGCT
Organism: Oscillospiraceae bacterium; assembly: GCA_017456045.1. Classification (GTDB taxonomy): domain Bacteria; phylum Bacillota; class Clostridia; order Oscillospirales; family Oscillospiraceae; genus Faecousia. The sequence goes on along the minus strand of JAFTKE010000108.1, from coordinate 11,304 downwards.
GGTGTTCTTCATCCTGTCCTTCCTGATCTTCATGATCTACAATATGCTGCCCATCGACAAGGCAGCCGAGGCAGCCCAGAACGAGATCAAGGCCAACAAGAACGCTCAGCTGGACTACAACGAACGATACGAATATTGGCAAAAGAAATACGGCACCGACGGCAATAAGCTGGAGCGGTACGGCCGATGGCTGGGTATCTATCCCTACTCCGACGGTACCTACAACGGCCTGCTCCAGGGCAACTTCGGTGACTCCACCACCGGCAAGACCGTGATCGACATGATCGTGGAGCCCATGAAGAACACAGTGTTCATCAACATCTTCGCCACCTTCCTGGCTCTGGGCATCACGATCCCCCTGGGCATCTTCTGTGCGGTGAAGCGAGGGAGCAAACGGGACGTGGGCGTCCAGGTGGCTACCCTGGTGGGCTACAGTCTTCCCACCTTCATCGTGGCGATCGTGTTCATTTGGGCCTTCTCCGTGAGCCTGGGCTGGTTCCCGGTGGGCGGTATGCAGACGGCCGGCTATATCAACTGGTCTCGTTGGGATCAGTTCTGGGACAAGATGTACCATCTGGCCCTGCCTCTGATCGTCATGACCTTCGGCAGCATGGGCGGCATGACCCGCTATGTCCGCTCCTCCATGATCGAGGCGCTGAACATGGACTGCATCCGTACCGCCCGGGCCAAGGGCCTGCGGGAGAAGGTGGTCATCTATTCCCACGCCTTCCGCAACGCGCTGCTGCCCATCATCACCCTGATCATCGGCTGGTTCCTGGGCATCTTCTCCGGCTCGCTGATGATCGAGAACATCTTCTCCCTCAACGGCATCGGCAAGGTCTACTATGATGCCCTCCAGGGAAGCGACAATGAGGTCATCCTGGCGCTGCAGATGTTCTATATCTGCATCTCTCTGTTCGGCAACCTGCTGATCGATCTGGTCTACGGTCTGGTCGATCCCAGAGTCCGGGTCAATAAGTAAAGGAGGACGCGACTATGGCTAAAAATGAAAAGAAAAAAGTGTCCTCCACCCTGGGCAGCTGGGTCAAGCGGCTATTCAAGGGCGGCAGCCGTGAGCTGTCTGAGGATGAGAAGTTCGCGGTAGAGAAGATCGAGAGCCCTTCCGTCATGGCGGTGAAGGCGTTCTTCCGGCGGCCCCTGGCGGTGATCGCTCTGGTGGTGCTGATCTCTTTGTTCCTGCTGGTGTTCATCGGACCCATGTATATCCCCATGGATCTGACCTATACCGACGCATTGCAGGCCAATATCGCCCCTGTGTGGAACATGAGGGACGTGCCTGATGGGCTGAAGGACAACGTCCGTACCATCAGCGGCTTCGGCAACTTCACCGTGGGCGTCAGTCAGGAGAACGACTTCTATATCTGGGGCAGTACCACTGACAACCTGACCGGTGAGGACTACGGCGCGATCCCGGACTCCATCCAGGATGGCAACGTGCTGACTGCCGCTTCCGGCTCCGACCATATCATCGCCATCACCACCGACGGCAAGATCGTTGGCTGGGGCAATGACAACCTGGGCCAGTATGGCTATGTGAAAAATGAGGCCGACCCCTATCTGCAGATGCCCGAGGAGTTCATCACCGGGACCATCGATCCTGACAGCGTGGACTTTCTGGACTGTGGCTATCAGGCCACTGCCCTGGTGCTGGATGGCAAGCTGTATGTCTGGGGCAACACCAAGGCGCTGCTGAACATGGTGGACATCCACAACAATGAGGATTTCCAGCAGGGCGTCAAGGCGGTGGCCATGTCCAACTACTACGCTGTGGTGCTGATGGAGGATGGCTCCGTCTCCACCGGCGGCGCGACTTACACCCTGAACCGTCAGACCGGCTACTCCAGCGTGGAGGGCAAGGTCAAGAACACCTCCGCCCATCTGCGGCAGAAGAAGGTGGTCCAGATGGCCGCCACGGACAACTGCTTCGCGTTCCTGACGGAGGATGGCGAGATCGTGGTCACCGGTGCCGCCAAGTACGGCGAGACCAACGTGCCCACTCTGCCCGAGGGCGAGAAGTTCGTCCAGCTGGTGGCTGGCACCAAGCATTTCCTGGCGCTGTCCGACAAGGGCACCGTCTATGGCTGGGGCCATGACGACAGCGGCCAGCTGGATGTGGCAGGCTCCACTGCCAGCACCATCTATGCCGGTGCCAAGCAGAGCTATCTGGTGGACGAGGGCGGTGAGGTCACCGAGACCTCCGGTCTGCAGGGCTATTTCTTCGGCACCGACCGGCAGGGCCGTGACGTGCTGACCCGTATCATCCACGGCGGCAAGATGACCATGACCATCGGCGCGGTGGCCGTGATCGTGTCCACCATCATCGCCATCATCGTGGGCTGTATCTCCGGTTATTTTGGCGGCTGGGTGGACATGATATTGATGCGTGTGACGGAGATCTTCTCCGCGATCCCCTTCCTGCCCTTCGCCATGATGCTTTCCTACGTCATCAAGACCATGCCCATCGATGAGACCACACGTATCTTCATCATCATGGTCATATTAGGTCTGCTGAGCTGGACGGGCCTTGCCCGTATGATCCGTGCCCAGGTGCTGGCGGAGCGTGAGAAGGAGTTCGTCACCGCTGCCAAGTCCATGGGCGTCAAGGAAGGCCGCATCGCCTTCAAGCACATCCTGCCCAACGTGATCTCTGTGATCCTGGTCAGCGTCACCCTGGACTTCGCCGGCTGTCTGCTGACGGAATCCAGCCTGTCCTACCTGGGCTTCGGCGTCCAGCAGCCCACCCCCACCTGGGGCAATATGCTCAACGGCGCCAACAACTCCATCGTCATCCAGAACTACTGGTGGCAGTGGGTGTTCCCCGCGATCTTCCTGGCGATCGCGACCATCAGCATCAACATCATCGGCGATACGCTCCGGGACGTCCTCGATCCCAAGAGCAGCCAAGAGAAATAAGGAAAGGAGGCATTACCTATGGCTTTGCTGGAAGTCAAAAATCTGCATACGTTCTTCAAGACCCGTAAGGGCATCGTCAAGGCGGTCAATGATGTCTCCTATTCCCTGGAGCCCGGCAGGACCGTGGGCATCGTGGGCGAATCCGGCTCCGGTAAGTCCGTGTCCGCCATGAGCATCCTGCAGCTGCTGGATGGCAACGGCTATATCGCCGAGGGTGAGGTCCTGTTCGAAGACAAGGATCTGACCAAGCTGTCTCAGAAGGAGATGTACGAGATCCGCGGCAACAAGATCTCCGTCATCTTCCAGGAGCCCATGACCAGCCTGAACCCGGTGTTCACCATCAAGCGTCAGCTGTCTGAGCCCTTCATGATCCATCAGGGCATGAGCAAGAAGGAAGCAGAGGCAAAGGCGCTGGAGATGCTCCATGCGGTGCAGATCCCCAACCCTGCCGCTGTGCTGCGGCAGTATCCCCATCAGCTCTCCGGCGGTATGCGCCAGCGTGTCATGATCGCCATGGCCCTGGCCTGTAAGCCCAAGATCTTGATCGCGGACGAGCCCACCACGGCTCTGGATGTGACCATCCAGGCCCAGATCCTGCGGCTGATGAACGATCTGCAGCGGGACAATGGCACCGCCATCATCTTCATCACCCATGACCTGGGCGTCATCAATGAGATGGCCGACGATGTGGTGGTCATGTACTGCGGCCAGGTGGTGGAGCAGACCTCTGCCCGCACCATCTTCACCGATCCTGAGTACAGCCATCCCTACACCGAGGGGCTCATGACCTCGATCCCCCGGCTGGATTCCGTGGGACAGCGGCTGGAGCCGATCCCCGGCGCCGTGCCCCATCCCCTGGCCCTGCCTAAGGGCTGCAAGTTCGCTCCCCGGTGCAAGTATTGCACTGAGCGGTGCAAGGTAGAAGAGCCGGAGCTGGTGGAGGTCGTCCCCGGCCAGAAGATCCGCTGCTTCTATCCCAATAAGGAGGTGCGCCGCGGTGAGAAATGATAAGACCCTGCTGTCGATCACGGACCTGAAAAAGTATTTCCCGGTGGCCAAGACCAAGCTGTTCCAGAAAGAGCAGCTGTACGTCCGGGCCAATGAGGAGATCACCATCGATATCATGAGCGGCGAGACCTTCGGTCTGGTGGGCGAGTCCGGCTGTGGTAAGTCTACCCTGGGCCGTACCATCCTGCAGCTGTATGATCAGACCGCCGGCAGCACCATGTACTATGGCCGCACGGTGGAGGAGTTCGCTCCCAGCTATGTGCTGTCTACCCTGCGCAACGCTCCCAAGATGATGGCCAAGGTCCGCAAGCTCCAGGCCAAGGCTGACGCTGCCGCTGCGGCGGTGGAGGCGGCGGGAGACGACGCCACCTTCTACCAGCATCAGACCAAGAACCTGACTGCGGCGGAGGCCAAGACGGCGCTGAACAATGTGTGCCGGGTGATCGGTGGTTTCGCTGCCATCGATGACTATACCACTGCTTCCAAGGTCCTGCTGAAAAAGTACCAGGATCAGGTGAAGCTCAACGCTGTGGACGAGCAGATGCGGGACCTGGACGGTCAGGTGGCGGAGCTGCAGGCCATGGCCAAGGAGCTGGAAAACGACACCACCGTCAAGAACGGTGCCCAGAAGGCTGCCAAGCTGCGGGCCAAGGCGGACAAGCTGTCCGGCAAGAGGAACGCTCTGGTGGCTTCTCAGGAGCAGCTTACCAAGCAGGTGGCGGCGGATGCCAAGGAAGTGGATGCTCTCAAGGCCCAATACGCTTCCTACCCCAACTTCGCCGAATTCGAGGCGAAGCTGGATGATGGCATCGATCTGAGCCGACTCAAGTACAAGGAGATGCGCATCCTGCGTAAGGACATCCAGATCATCTTCCAGGATCCCTACTCCTCTTTGAACCCTCGTATGACCATCGGTCAGATCATCGGCGAGGGCCTGACCACTCATAAATTCTTCCGCCCCCATGATTCCCGGATGAAGGACTACATCATCGATGTCATGGATCAGTGCGGTCTGCAGGATTATATGCTCCATCGCTATCCCCACCAGTTCTCCGGTGGTCAGCGTCAGCGTATCTGCATCGCCCGTGCGTTGGCGGTGAAGCCCAAGTTCATCGTCTGTGACGAGTGCGTCTCCGCTCTGGACGTGTCCATCCAGTCCCAGATCATCAATCTGCTGGAGGATCTGAAGGAGAAGGAGAAGCTGACCTACCTGTTCATCTCCCACGACCTGAGCGTGGTCCGGTATATCTCTGACCGGATCGGCGTCATGTATCTGGGCAATATGGTGGAGCTGGGCACTGCTGAGGAGATCTTCGCCGATCCCCGGCATCCCTACACTGTGGCGCTGCTGTCCTCGATCCCCACCACCGATATGGAGTCGCTGAAGAAGGAGCGGATCATCCTGGAGGGCAATATCCCCAGTCCGATCCGTCCGCCGGAGGGCTGCAAGTTCCACACCCGGTGCTATATGGCCTGCGACAAGTGTAAGGTGGTGCCGCCTCCGACGGTGGAGGTCAGCCCCGGACACTTCGTGGCCTGCCATAACCTGGACAGGAAGATCGACGAGAACGGCGACTATCTGTTCAAGGTCCAGAAGGGTAACGCGTGATGGCGATCTTCAAGCGTTTGAAGAAGCCGGATCCTGAAAAGGAGAAGGCCCTTCGGGATGAGATCGAAGCTGCAGGCGGGCTGGAGAAGAACGATTTCCTGGCTATGTGCCTGGGTGCCGCGCTGGTGATCTTGCCGGTGGCAGCGATCGCCCTGGGCGTGATGGCGCTGTTCATTTGGCTCATGATGTGAATAGACCGATATACTGCCCCAAGCCGATCTTCCGGTCGGTTTGGGGCAGTTGGGTTTTTCCTTGCTTTTTCGATGTATCCGTGATAAAATGGGCAAAATCGAAGCTTGACGGAATGAGGGATGGGATGAGACGATATGTGACCCTTTTGCTGGCGGTGCTGTGCTGTGTGATGCTGGCTTTGCCAGTGGCGGCCCAGAGCCAGGCCAGCCATGTGCGCAGTGAGACCACGGTGGATGGCGATGGGAGCTGTCGGGTGGTGATCACGGCGACGGTGGTCTATGTGGAGGCGGTGTCCTCTCCTGTGTTCCCCATCCCCTCCAGTGCCGAGAACGTGGTACTGGATGGGTCGCCTGCCACGGTGTATACCGCTGCCAGCTCCCGGATGGTGTCGTTGAAGGACGTCACCCGGGGCAATGCCGGGACCTTCACCTTCACGATCAGCTATTCCTTGCCGTCGGTGGTGGTGTCGGAGCCGGAGCAGGGGATGATCCTGCGGCTGGATCTGCTGTCCGGGTTCCCTTATCCCATCGATAAGCTGGAGGCAGTGGTCCACCTCCCTGGGGATCTGTCTGGGAAGCCCGGCTTCACCAGCGGGTATCATCAGGAGGCGGTGGAGGACCTGCTGGAGATCAGCGTGGACGGGGGACAGATCCGCGTCACCGCCGATCAGATGCTCAAGGACCATGAGACGTTGACCATGGAGCTGCCGGTGGACGCGGCCATGTTCCCAGACGCTGCCCGGACTGCCCGGGTGCTGGGCATCACCGATATCCTGGTGGTGGTGGCGGTGCTGCTGGCGGTGGTGTACTATTGGGTGACTATGAAGCCCACCTTGCCCCGACGGCCTTCCCGGGCCACTGCCCCAGATGGGGTCAGCGCCGGAGATCTGGCGGTGTGGTCCACCGGTGGCAGCGTGGATCTGAGCCTGATGGTGGTGACCTGGGCACAGCTGGGCTACCTGAGGATCCAGGTGGAGGACAGCGGCCGGGTGCTGCTCCACAAGCGGATGGACATGGGCAATGAGCGCAGCGCATTCGAGAACCGATGCTACAAGGAGCTGTTCGGTCGCCGCCGGATCCTGGACGGGACCGGGTTCCATTATGCCCAGCTCTGCCGCAACGTCATGAAAAAATCCCCCAGAGTGAAGGAAGTCTATCAAAAGCGGTCCGGCGATCCCAGGATCTTCCGGGGGCTATGCGCTCTGGGCGGTGGGATCTGCGGTGTGGCGATCGGGGGGGCGCTGGCCTCCCATGCTGCCTGGCTGATGGCCCTGCTGGGGGTGCTGACCGCTGTGCTGTCCTGGCAGATCCAGAGCGCGGGCCGGAGCCTGCTGCGGCGGGACCGTTTCCCGCTGCTGGTGGGCGGTGTGTGCGCGGTGGTGTGGATGCTCCTGGGGCTGTGGTCCGGGGAGTGGATCATGGCGCTGCTGGTGATCCTGGTCCAGTTTTTCGGCGGTATCGCATTGGCTTACGGCGGCAAGCGGACGGAGCTGGGGCAGCAGGTGTTCAAGGAGATCCTGGGCCTGCGGCGATTCATGGGCAAGGTCAGCAAGCGGGAGCTGCAGCAGCTGTTGAAGACGGATCCCAGCTACTTCCATGAGCTGGCTCCCTATGCCCTGGCTTTGGGCGTGGACAAGACCTTCGCCCGGCGATTCGGGCGTCTGCGTCTGCCGGAATGCACCTATCTGATCTGTGCCGACCATCGGCAGATGACCGCCTCGGAATGGGCGGCGCTGCTGCGCACCACAGTGGGCACGCTGGACGCCAGAGCGAGACGGCTGCCACTGGAGCGGATGACAGGGAAATGAGATCGGGCCTCCACCGAAAGGTGGAGGCCGTTTCTTGTCGATCTTTTTTGGATGATCCGTTGGGTTTGGGGCAAGATAGGTTTGGACGAAGGAGCGACAGGATATCCACAACGGACATGACGATGGACGAATGGAGGATGTTACATCTTTCGTCAAGGGTGTCACCGCTGGCGCGGCGGTTTGATGCGAAGAGGGGCGGGCGTGATATCAGCCCGCCTGTACATCTGGAGTGGCGTGGCGATCTGACTGGAGTGGAGATCGCCACGCCGCTTCGCTCCTGGGGTCGACAGGCTTTTGTAGTATGGTCGGGAGTTTGCCACAATATCCTGTGTCCATACAAATTATCGGCTCGTTTTTCGGCGAAATACCTCCCGGCGGAGCGGTTGTGTCCCGGGGGAAGCTGTGGTATAATGTCTTTTACTGACGAGAAACGAGGAGCGGCACATGAACATAGAGAACTTGCAGATCACCTCTTCCGATCTGCGGCGGCTGCTGGGCGCGGCCAGCGGCGATGCGGCGCTGCTATACTTATATATCCGCGGCGGCAACGATCCCGGGCGAGCGGTGGAGGAGCTCCAGATGCCCCAGACCCGGTATTCCTGCGCCGTGGCTACTTTGCGGCAGCTGGGGCTGTGGATGGAGCCGAAAAAGATCCCCATCGCACCTGGCGAACGGCCCGCCTACTCTGAGCGGGACGTGATGGAGACCATGGGGTCGGACCCTTCCTTCCGCAGCGTATGCGGAGAGGTGGAGCGGCGGCTGGGGAAGCCGCTGACCCATGAGGAACTGAAGATCCTGCTGGGGTTCATTCGGTATCTGGGCTTGCCGGCGGACGTGATCTGTGTGCTGGTGACCTACTGCCAGGAGCGGGCTCGGCAGAAGGGCAGCCTGCGTAACCCCGGCCTTCGCACCATCGAGAAGGAGGCTTACGCCTGGGCAGAGCAGGGGATCGATACCATGGAGGAGGCGGCTGCCTTTATCCAGGCACAGAACGTTTACCACAGTCGGCTGGGCCAACTGTGTCGACGGCTCCAGATCCGGGGCCGGGCGCTGACCGCCGCCGAGGAGAGGTATGCCAAGGCCTGGCTGGAGATGGGTTTCGATGAGGAAGCCATCGACATGGCCTATGAGCGGACCTGTCTCAACACCGGCGGGCTCAGCTGGGCGTATATGAACAAGATCCTGCAGCGCTGGCATCAGGCCGGGCTGCACACCGGTCAGGAGGTCCGCTCCGGTGACCGGAAGGAGGATACCACCTCCGGCGAGCGCCGCTTCGATGCCGATGAGCAAGCGGCGATCCGCAGGATGCTACAGGAGGTCTGACCATGGCATATAGCAATGAAGTGATGGAGCGAGCCCGGCAGCGGCTGGAAAGCGCCAAGCAGGAGCGGGAGTCGCAGCAGCTGCGGCGTCTGGCAGAGGCTTATGATCGGGTGCCGAGACTGAAGCAGATCGATATGGAGCTGCGCCGGTCCATGGCGGCAGCCGCTAAGAGCGTGTTCACTCAGGGGGGAGATCCCCGGACGGCCATGGAGCGGATCCGTGGGGAGAACCTGGCGCTGCAGCGGGAGCGGGAAGCGATCGTGGCGGAGCATTTCCAGCCTGGGTATCTGGACGAGGAGCCGGTGTGCAAGATCTGCGGCGGTTCCGGGTATATGGGCGCGCAGATGTGCCAGTGCCTGATGGAGCTGTGCCGCCAGGAGCAGAAGAAGGAGCTGACGCTTCTGAACGTGGGCAGCGAATGTTTCGAGAATTTCCGACTGGAATACTATCCGGACCGGGTCGATCCCACCCAGGGGGTGAACATCCGCTCGGTCATGGCCAAGACCTATGAGATCTGTCGCAGGTTCGCCATGGAATTCTCGGCACGGTCCGGGAACCTGCTGTTTTCCGGCGGCACCGGACTGGGGAAGACCTTCCTGTCGGCCTGCATCGCCCGGACCGTGGCGGATCGGGGCTACTCTGTGGTGTATGAGAGCGCTGGGCATCTGATCTCCAAGATGGAGCGGGCCAAGTTCGGCGGCGATGAGGAGGCCCGGCGGGAGTCGGAGAAGTATTCCGAATGTGACCTTCTGATCGTGGACGATCTGGGCACGGAGATGGGCGGACAGTTCACCACCTCTGCCTTGTATACCCTGATCAACGACCGGATCTTGTCCGGGAAAAGCACGATCATCTCCACGAATCTGAACAGCGCCGATCTGGAGAAGCGGTACTCGCCTGCCATCGCCTCCCGGCTGCGGGGCGAGTATCGGCGGATCGCCTTCATGGGCGAGGATATCCGGCTGAAGAAGAGCTGGGGGCTGTGATGAGTGCCGGAGTCTTATTGGATCTGGACGGGACGCTGCTGGATACGCTGGAGGATCTGCACCGCAGTACCAACTATGCGTTGGAGCGTTTTGGATATCCCCAGCGGACGCTGGAGGAGGTCCGGCGGTTCGTTGGGAATGGCGCTGAGCGGCTGATCCGTCTGGCGGTGCCGGAGGGGGCCGACCCCGGGCCGGTGCTGGCGGCGTTCCGGGAACACTATCAGGCCCACTGTCGGGAGCGGACCGGGGCGTATCCCGGGATCCCGGCGGCGCTGGCGGCATTGGGGAAGACGTACCCCCTGGCGATCGTGTCCAACAAGCCTGACAGCGCGGTGAAGGCCCTGTGCGATGACTATTTCCCTGGGATCTATGCCCGGGGCGAGAGTGATGACTGCCCCCGTAAGCCCGCACCGGATATGGTCTGGAAGGCCATGGCGGCGATCGGGGTGGACCGGTGCGTCTATGTAGGCGACAGCGAGGTGGATATCCTGACGGCGAAGAACGCCGGGGTGCCTTGTCTCAGCGTTTCCTGGGGCTTCCGGGATAAGGAAGCGCTGCTGGAGGCTGGCGGGGCGTATTTTTGTGAGGAGCCCAGGGACCTGGCGGAGAAGATCCGGGATATCTTGGCGGGACGTTGATGCGACAGATCATCGTATGCATTATGCATCCAGCATTCGTCCGTAAGGACGCGAAACGATGATCTGCGATTTGAGTGGATGAGAGGATCATATCATGGCGAATGAATTTTATGCCCTGATGGGGCGGATGCGTTATATCACCCGGTGGGGGTTGATGCGCAATACCTTTTCTGAGAATATCCAGGAGCATAGCCATCAGGTGGCGGTGCTGGCCCATGCCTTGGCGCTGATCCGGCGAGATATCCTCCATCTGGAGGGACCGGATCCGGATCGGTGCGCTGTGGCGGCCATGTATCATGACGCTTCGGAGATCATCACCGGAGACCTGCCCACGCCGATCAAATATTACGATCCGGACATCAAATGCGCCTACAAGCGGGTGGAGCGTCTGGCGGGGGAGCGGTTGCTGGGGATGCTGCCGCCGGAGCTTCGGAAAAGCTATGAGCATCTGGTGCTGGAGGATGATCCGGAGGTGGAGCCGATCGTGAAGGCGGCGGACAAGCTCTCGGCCCATATCAAGTGCCTGGAGGAGCAGAAGGCGGGCAATTCTGAGTTCGACACCGCCGCCCGCCAGACCTGGGAGGCCATGAAGCAGATGGGGCTGCCGGAGCTGGATTGGTTCCTGGACAACTGCCTGGCTCCTTTCGCCTGGAACCTGGATCAGCTGTGACTTGACGGTGGGATAGAATTGTGATATGATACCATACAGCCGCCGTTGTGGTGGAATGGTAGACACAGGGGACTTAAAATCCCCCGGTAGTGATACTGTACGGGTTCGAGTCCCGTCAACGGCACCAGAAAAGCCAG
>JAFTKE010000107.1 GCA_017456045.1 Oscillospiraceae bacterium | reverse complement strand
CTTCTACTTCATCTCCAGCAGCACCCCCGATGATGGCATGACCTTCTACTACTGGGATATCGAGACCTATGATTCCGTCAGCGCCCTGACCAAGGAGAATGCTACCGGGACCATGGACATGACCCTGGCGGGGACCAATACCTACTACGGTGTGGTGGATGGGATCGCCGCCAAGGAAATGGACGAGACCGTCTTCGTGGCAGGTGTCTACGAGGTGGATGGCGTGGAGTACACCACCGGCATCATCGCTTATAGTCTCGGCAAGTATTGCGAGACTGTGGCAGCGAAGGATACCTCCGACCAGCAGGCCTTCGCACAGGCTACCGCTGTGTATGGCTACTACGCTAAGGAGTATTTCTCCAACCTGTAAACGACATAACGACGAGGGCCGCTGCAAAACGCAGCGGCCCTTTAGTAATGCTAGCTGTAGGGGAGGGTCTCTGACCCTCCCGCAGCGTGTGGAAAAGTGGTGTCGTTCCGAGGGAGCGAAGCGACCCTAGAGGTCTCGATCAAAACCTCGTACGATGTATGATCGATCCATCGTTCCAAGCCATCAAACGAGGATCGATAGACATAAAGACATTCTTGGCAAGTTTTGTTGCGGGATGCTGGACCCGTTGGATCCAACACAAGCATACAGGGGACGCTCCTGTGTGTGAACTCACACGCAAGAGCGTCCCCTGTATTACTGCATTACATACTATTGGGCACCTATTCACTTTTTCGGCGCATAGAAATACTGGAAGATCACCCGGTCTAAGTCTTCTTCGTCCAGATGGTATTCCATGAACTCCTTGCCCTTGACGTTCTCACCATCGATGGTGATCACCTCGCCCAGTTCATATCCACCGAAATCATCGATCAGATTGGTCAGGGTGGTGGTGGAGCAATCCGTCACCATATGCTGCGACAACTGATCATATACATCCACCAGGAAGTAGGGATCAGACTGGCTCTTCTCATCCAGGGCCGTAAAGAATCCCTTCATATACTTTTGCTGGCGGTCCATACGGCTGACGTTCAGCTGATCTTCCACCTCGTAACGCAGGCGAACGTAATTCGTGGCCTGGAATCCCATCAAAGTGACCCTGCCCATGGGGATGCTGGGATCCACCTGAGAAAAGTCCTCGGTGACCTCCACTGTCACACCGCCCACTGCATCATTGATGATCTCGATGGCATCCATATTGATGGTCACATAGTGGTCGATATCGATGCCATTGAGCAATTTGGAAACCGTATTGCGCAGGTTTCGGCTGCTGTCGTCCAAGCCGCTTCCATAAGTATGAGCCAAAGCCAACTGACCGAACCGCGTCCCTGCAGGCTTCCCACGGATGCCCAGTATATCCATCTCCACCATGGAATCACGGTTCAGAGCCAGGATATCCACCCGCTCATTGGTCTCATCGAATATCAACAAGCTGACCATATCCGCTTCTGCGGGATTGTTATACGATCCGCTATCGACCATGGGGCCCTGGGTATCCACACCGGTGAGCATCACCACAGTGATATCCAGTCGCGGGTAATACGCCACCCCATCCCGGTAAACGGTCTTCTTCTCCACTTCCTGCACGGCACCGGTCTCTGTAAGTAAAACAGTGGACTCCAGGATCTGGAGCCCACTGTAAAGGAGCACGAGCACCAGGATCAGGATAGCGGCAAACATCAAGGCATTCCATCGGATCGACTTATGCTTCATATCGCTCATCCTATTCTGGTCAGTATGTTATTAGTTGCTGCTCTTCTTCATGCCGCGGAAGTAGACCACGGACAGGATGACCACAGCCACCAGAGCGATGGAGGCGATAGCGATCCAAATGTACAGCTGCTCGCCAGCCTGGTCGCCGGTCTGGACAGGGGGCTCGATGGGCTCGTCGTCCTCCACCTCAACAGAGAAAGCAACAGGGCAGAAGTCCTCGATCAGGCAGGTAACGGTGCCGTCGCCGTTGTTCACGGTGCTGACAGCGGGTACCCACTCACCGTTCTTGTAGGTGGTGGTGTACACATCCACGCCAGCCTCAACGCCGATGTCGAAGGTGACACGGAACACGATACCGGTGGGCGCCAGCATCTCAGGATGCTCCTCGCACAGGAAGGTCACGTCGAACAGGTCACGGATGACCATGTCATCGTTGTCCACGCCACCGAACAGGGTCTCATAGTCGATGGTCATCTCGCCGCTCTGCAGCTTGGCGTAGACATCCAGCAGCAGCTCTTCCGCGTCGTCAGGGATCTCAGTGGAGGTAGTAGCCTCGGAAACAGGGGTGATGACGATACAGGGCTCGTAAACGTAGTCGATGATCTCCTGGACCTCATCGATGATCTCACCGATGGCAGGGTCGCCATTGGGATCGACCACAGGAACGATCTCGGGAGCAGGCTTATTGGACACGCTGGGGGTAAACTCGTTAGCGGCAGATGCGGGGACCACCATAGCAGCGCAGAGCATCAGCACGGTAAGGAGGGCGATGATCTTCTTCATTTTCACTCAACTCCATTTCAAAATTTCCACACGTCCTCAGGACGCATTGGTTTACATCATTGCAGGATCACTGATCCTTGTCTTTCTTCGCCGAACGGCTGGCAGCCATATAACTGCCCTCGTAACGGCTGTAGTAACGGCGATAACCTCTGTAGTAGCGCTTACCGTAGTAGTGGGAACCCTCGGTGGTGCAGTTGAGTACCACGCCCAGGATCCGGGTATCGGCGAAACGGAACTGATCCAGAGCGGCGCTCAATGCATTGCGGTCACAGTAGTTCTGGCGGACCACGAACAGGATGCCATCCACCAGCTGTGTCGCCACCAGAGCATCACTGACCTCGCCCACAGGCGGCAGGTCCAGGATGATGTAGTCATAATCCCTGCGCAGCTCATCAAGGACGTTCTGCATCCGCTTGGAGCTGAGCAGCTCGATCGGGTTGGGAGGATTACGACCGGAGGAGACCACATCGAAGGAACACTCCTCGGTGGTATACTTCTGCAGGACCTCTTCCTTGGTCACCTGACGAGTCAGGTAATTGGAAAGACCGGGAGTCTTCTGGATGGGCAGCTTCGCGTTCAGGGAAGGCCGACGCATATCACAGTCCACCAGCAGGACCTTCTTCTCCAGCTGGGCCAGAGAATAGGCCAGGTTGATGGAGGACAGGGACTTACCTTCACCGGCCAAAGCACTGGACACGCCGATGATGTGGCAGTCCTGCTCGTCCACGAAGGAGAACTGCAGCTTGATACGCAGCAGCTTGTACGCCTCGGAGGCAGCGAAGCTGATGCCTTGGCCCACCAGGATGGGCTTGTTGTCTGCGGTCAATGTACCGGTACGCTTCTTCCCGCCATCCCGGTAATAGTAGCCGCCCTTGGTCTGGTTCATCATGTCCGGGACCGATGCCAACACCGGATGGCTGCAACACGACGTCACATCCTCCTCGGTCCGGATGGTCACATCGAACAGTTCCCACAGTATCACGATGCCCATGCTCAGCACCAAGCCGATCAGGAAGCCCATGGTGGTGTTCTGACTGTAGCTGGGAGAGCTGGGAGCGGTAGCAAGTATCGCATCGTCCACCACCTTGGCGGAGGTGTTCTCGATGATGTTCTTGATACGCTCTGGCAATATGAAGGCGATGGCGTTGGCCAATCGTTCTGCCTGATAGGGATCCGGGCTGGTGACGATGACCTGGAAGATCTCCGTCGCATCCACCGCGGAAGCGGAGATCATGCCCCGCAACTGGCTGTAGGTGATATCCTCTTCCGCATATTCGATCACCTGCTGCAGCGTAGTACGGCTGTTGAGGATGACGATATAGGAATCCACCAGACTCTTTCGGGCCGTGATATCACCGGAGGAAAGTCCGATGCTCACGTTATCCATGGAAATGGTATTGTTATTGACGTAGAACACAGCGCTGGACTTATACTGGGGAGTAACGAAGTACTTGGTGCCCAGGAACGTGGCCACAGCACAGATGACACTGACTAAAACGATGATCCAGCTTTTCCGCAGGAGTCCCGACAGCAACTGTCGGAGGTCGATCTCCTTACCGGATGCCTTCTCCTTCTCTGTATCCTTTTCCTTTTCACTCATTTGATGAAGCCTCCAAACTGACGCGTATCCAGGGAATTCCTGGCAAATTGCCGATACTCCCCCATTGGATAGCTAAACATATAATACCAAGTCGCGGCGCAGATGTCAATAGATGCGTCGCAATTTTTACCCTGCGAGAATATTACAATTTTCTCCAGACCATTTTGTTCACAACGCCCACATAGCTTTGGATCAGCTTGACCACCTTAGTGGAAACGTTCCGTTCCACATAATCCGGCACCGGGATCCCATGCTCTGCGCATCCATGCAGCGTCACCGCGGTATCCACCGCCTGGAGCAAAGATCTCCCATCGATCCCCGCCAGCACGAAGCACGCCTTGTCCAGCGCCTCCGGCCGTTCGGTGGAGGTGCGGATGCACACCGCCGGGAAGGGCTTGCCGATGGAGGTGAAGAAGCTGCTTTCCTCCGGCAGCGTCCCGGAATCGGACACCACCGCGAAGGCGTTCATCTGCAGGCAGTTGTAGTCATGGAACCCCATGGGCTCATGGCAGATCACCCGCTCATCCAGCTGGAACCCGCTGGCCTCCAGCCGCTTCCGGGACCGGGGATGGCAGGAATACAGCACCGGCAGGTCGTATTTCCGGGCCATCTCATTGATGGCGGTGAACAGGGACCGGAAGTTGGCCTCCGTGTCGATGTTCTCCTCCCGGTGGGCAGAAAGCAGGATGTACTTCCCTTTTTCCAGCCCCAGCCGCTGATGGATGTCGCTGGCGCAGATCTTCTCCAGGTTCCTCCCCAGCACCTCTGCCATGGGGGACCCTGTGACATAGGTCCGCTCCTTAGGGCACCCACAGTCAGCCAGATACCGCCGGGCATGCTCGGAATAGCACATGTTCACATCGGAGATGATGTCCACGATCCGTCGGTTGGTCTCCTCCGGCAGACACTCATCCTTGCAGCGGTTGCCCGCCTCCATATGGAAGATCGGGATATGCAGCCGCTTGGCACCGATCACGCTGAGGCAGGAATTGGTATCCCCCAGCACCAGCACCGCATCGGGCTGCAGCTGGACCATCAGCTGATAGCTTTTCGCGATGATGTTGCCCATGGTCTCTCCCAGATCCGCCCCCACCGCGTCCAGGTACACCTCAGGATCGGCCAGCTCCAGATCCCGGAAGAAGACGCCATTGAGATTATAATCATAATTCTGCCCGGTGTGGGCCAGGATGGTATCGAAACAGGTCCGGCACTTGCGGATCACCTCAGAAAGGCGGATGATCTCCGGCCGCGTGCCCACGATGATCAGCAGCTTCAGCCGCCCATCATCCCGAAACGCCACATTCTTAGACTCCATAGTCCGCTCCCATCTGGCACAGCAGGGGCCCCGAGCTGCCCTCGACGAAGATCGCCACGATCAGCGCGATCAAGATCACTAACAACAGCGCCGCGCCGATCAGATATTTGAGGTTCTCCTGGAAGAACCGGACGAACTTATTGTTAGACAGCTTTTTGGATTTGCGCCGTCTGGAACGTTTTCTTTCGGACATTTCATTCCCTCTCTTCCTTGTTCTCACGATACCAGCTCGAAGAAGGTATCCGGCCGGCCCGGATCGAAGGCCTCGTTGGCCCACATCACCGTGACCAGGTCCTGGGTATCGCTCAAATTGATGATGTTATGGGTATAGCCCGGGAGCATATGGACCGCCTGGATCTCCTCCCCGCTGACATGGAACTCCAGGACCTCCTCCGATCCGATCTTCCGCATCTGGATCAGGCCCCGGCCCGCCACCACCATGAAGAACTCCCACTTGGTGTGGTGCCAGTGCTGGCCCTTGGTGATGCCAGGCTTCGAGATGTTCACGCTGAACTGCCCGCAGCCGTCGGTACGCAGCAGCTCCGTGAAGCTGCCCCGGCCATCCACGTTCATCTTCAGAGGGAAGGCCACCTTCTCCTTGGGAAGATAAGAAAGGTAGGTGGAGTACAGCTTCTTGGCGAAGGACCCCTCCGGGATCCGGGGCATGACCAGCGTTTCGGGCTGGGCCTTGAACCGCTCCAGCAGTTCCACGATCTGCCCCAAAGTCACCTTATGGGTGGTGGGCACATAGCAGTAACGTCCACTGTCCCCAGGGACCGGCACCAGGCCGTCATAGTCGCAGCGGCATGCCTTGCCCTGCAGGGCATCCAGCATCCCTGCCACCAGATCGTCGATGTACAATAGCTCCAGTTCTACTGCCGGGTCGCTGACAGTGATCGGCAGATCGTTGGCCATGTTATGGCAGAAGGTGGCCACCGCGGAATTGTAATTGGGACGGCACCACTTGCCGAACAGGTTGGGGAACCGGTACACCAGCACCTGCGCCCCAGTCTCATCCCCATAGGAGAAGAACAGCTCTTCCCCCGCCAGCTTGGACTTGCCGTAATCCGACTGCCCATACCGCCCGATCAGGGTGGCCTGGATGGAGCTGGACAGCATGACGGGGCAGCGGTTGTCCTGTTCCTTCAATGTATCCAATAATGTAGAGGCGAAGCCGAGATTGCCCGCCATGAACTCGCTTTGATCCTTGGGCCGGTTGACTCCGGCAAGGTTGAACACGAACCCGGCCTTCCGGCAGTATTCCGCCAGCAGGGAAGGCGCGGTATCGATGTCATATTCGAAGATATCGCCGATGGAGATGTCCCGGGTCCGGTCCTTCCCGTCCCGGATGCATTTGAGCGCCTCCACCAGGTTCCTGCCCACGAAGCCCTTGGCGCCTGTGACTAAGATATCCATCACTTGCCCTCCCAGGCCGCCAGCTCCTCCCGGATGTAGCTAAGGCTCAGCAGCTTCTGCTTCACCTGCTCCACGGTGAGCTGCTCCGTGTTGCTGGAGTTGAAGGCGGACAGGTGGATCCGGTCCACGCTGCCGTCCTTGAAATACTTGTCGTAGTTCAATCCCCGCTTGTCACAGGGGACCCGGTAGAAGCCGCCCAGATCCAGGGCGTGTTCACACTCCTCGTCGGTGAGCAAGGTCTCGTACATCTTCTCGCCGTGGCGGATGCCGATGGTGCGGATCTCATGACCGGGGGCGAACAGCTCCGTGACGGCCTTCGCCAGGGTCTCGATGGTACAAGCCGGGGCCTTCTGCACCAAAATATCCCCGCTCTGCCCATTCTCAAAGGCGAACAGCACCAGATCCACCGCCTCTTCCAGGCTCATGATGAACCGGGTCATGGAGGGTTCGGTGATGGTGATGGGCTTGCCAGCCTTGATCTGATCGATCCACAGGGGCACCACAGATCCCCGGCTGCACAGCACGTTACCATACCGGGTGCAGCAGATCTTGGTGGACTTGGTAGTACGGCTTTTGGCCACCACCACCTTCTCCATCATGGCCTTGGAGGTGCCCATGGCGTTGACAGGATAGGCCGCCTTGTCGGTGGACAGGCAGATCACGCTCTCCACCCCCAGCTCGATGGCGGCAGTCAGCACGTTGTCCGTGCCGATCACATTGGTCTTCACCGCCTCCATGGGGAAGAACTCGCAGGAGGGCACCTGCTTCAGTGCCGCGGAGTGGAAGATATAGTCCACCCCATGCATGGCATCCTTCACAGAGGCCAGATCTCTGACATTTCCGATATAGTACCGGATCTTCTCCGCCACCTCCGGCCACTTGGCCTGGAACTCGTGGCGCATATCATCCTGCTTCTTCTCATCCCGGGAGAAGATCCGGATCTCCCCGATGTCGGTATTCAAAAAACGGTCCAGCACCGCATTCCCGAAGCTGCCGGTGCCGCCGGTGATCAACAGAGTCTTACCAGAAAAACGACTCACGATAGATCCTCCTTCTGCTTCTTCCACAGAAGCATCCTCTTTTTATGGAACTAGCGATCAAAACACTTTGTTGATGATGCCGTAGTCCTTTTTCTTCTTGGAATCGTCGCCCACGTGATACATCCCGCTGACGGTGAAATCGTCCCAGGGACGCTTCCGGGTCCTGAGCAGGATCTGCATGGCCCGCAGGACGCTGCCCTGGCTGATCAGCAGGATCTTCTTACCCGCATACTCTTCATTGATCAGCTCCAGCACGTCCACGCAGTTGGCGATCACCGTGCCCCAGGAGGTGCCGTTGGGGGTCCGGGCGAACATATTGTTCTCGATCTCACGGGCGACGAAGGTAGGATCATGCTCCAGATCGAAGAAGGACTTGTACTCCCAGCCAGTGTTGTTGATGCCGTGGAGCTTCTCCACCCGAACGCATTCGAACTTCTGGGGGGTCTGCATGATCAGCTCCTTGGTGTTCACCACCCGGGCGATGGGACCGTACAGGGCGATATCGAAGTCATAGGCATCCAGCTCTGCCGCCTGTCTGTGGGTGATCTCGATGCCGTTCTCCGTAAAACCGCAGTTGTCGGAGGTATCGCTCATGAACTCATGCTTGACCACAGCCACGGTCTCAGCGTGGCGGATCAGATGGATGGACTGGCATTTCATAGCAGGAAGGACAGCATCCTCGATATAATGGATCTTACCGCTCTCCTGGTCGATCACGATGCCCCACTTGGCAAGGTTCTTCGTGATCCTTTCTCTTTCTTCGGTGGGTATGGTATTCACATCGAACATATACGTCTCGTGTCTCCTCTTTTTGTCTTGAATGATCAGCGCATCAGCTGCTTCACTTTTTCGGTCAGATCGTTCTCCACGATGTACTGGTACACCGCCTCCGGGACCATCTGCTTCCAGTCCTCTTCTTCCACGATTTTCTGGCGGATCTCGGTGCTGCACATCTTCTTTTCCCTGTCGTCGAACAGCACCACCGTCCCATATCCCAGGGACTTGAGCCGATCCAGCTTCTCGTAGCCCCACTTATCGTAGATCGTGAAGAAGGAGGTAGCGTGCAAAGGCACGTAGTTGTACAGGATCTCCGGCCGCTCGATGGGATAGGGCACGATCTCGAAATCCTCCCGCTTCATGCCGGCCCCCAACAGCGCCAGCTTGACCATATTGTACCGCTCATAATAGGTGAAGGGATTGGAAGCGGCCTCACTTCTGTGGGGGTCCACCTCTTCCCGGATCAGCGACGCGTTCTCCGGGGACGTGATGCCCACGATCAGCTTCTTGCAGCGTTCTTTCGCCAGCAGGGCATAGTTCAGGTGATCATTGTGGAACAGCTGGAACCTGCCGTGGATGAATCCTAGTTCTATCATCTTGTTTCGACCTCATATCTATCAAAGTATAGTTTTCTTGATGATCTCTTTCCTCAAGTACGGGACCTCCGACCTGGCGACGCCCGACTGGAACCGAAGTCCGAAGACCTCCCCGATCTGCTTTTGATGCTGCGCTTCATCACATACGAAATAGCTGCATCGTTCCTTCAGATCGATCAGGTTCAGCATCCAGGCACCGGGACCGTCACCGAACCACTGCCGGATCTGAGGCAGCTTCTCCAGGATGCCCTGAGCATCCCAAACACACAGCTGCGCCACACGTTCCGGCAGGACGGCATTGTTTCGGATGATCTTCAGATCATTGAACAGCGCATTCTTCAGATCTGCCTCCACGTTCTCCTGGACCTCCGAGAAATAGGCGGCACACCAGTCTTCGCCGATGTTTTCCTTTTCACACAGCGCTTCGAACGCCTGGATATCGGCGGCGGTAGTATTGGAGGAGGTAAGATACAACGTATTGTCCAAGATCGCGGCGATCAGCAATAACGCGGTGGCCCTCGTCATCTTCTCCAACACACCGCACCGCTTCCATTCCCGGAAGATCAGCGTCGCCGCCGCGCCGATGAACTCGATACACGCGCCACTACCGATGCGCTCCTCCCAATAGCCTTCAAAACCCACATGATGGTCATACACCGCCACCACGCTGTCCAGAGGGACAGGCCCCTTGATATACTCCGGATCGGAAACGTCCACGATGATGTACTTTGCCTTCTCCGGATCCACCTCCGGCGGCAGCACATCCAAGATCTGCCCCTCCCCGATGAGGGAGCGACAGACACTATAATTATAGTTAGCACAGGAATACGCCACAGCCTTCTCGCCCGTAAGGGCCCGCAGCTCCGCCATGGCGACACAGCAGGCATAAGCGTCGATATCCAAATAAGTAGACCCTGCCGTGACGACCGTGCAATTTGTAAAGGCATCTTGTTTCATAACATTTCCATCCATCGTGATCACGATTTGAGCATACACGGACGAGCTTCGCATCCGAAACGAAGCGATATCGCTTCATTCCTCACGCTCACCCGTTTTGAATACACCTTTCAGTTTTATGGCATCCAGCATGATCTTCACATTGGGACGCAGATCCTTTATCATAGCAGGAAAAATGAATATCGTCGAAATCTGAGTGATCAACGACGCTACAGCCGCACCACAAGCTCCAATTACGGGGATCAGCAAGAAATTCAGAATGATATTCAATACCGCAGATCCGAGATACAAGTATTTAAGATACTTTTGTTTTCTTTCGCAGACTATCCACGCATCTCTTGCGACCCCAAGATATGAAAAAGCGACAAACCATACTACGATCCTCAGAGGCGCAACAGCGGGAAGATACTGCTCCCCATAGACTATTTTAATGAAATACGGTGCTATCAGAAATATGACCACCGAGGCGACCACAGACATGTAAAAGACAGCTGCGTATAAGCACTTGTTCGCATGGATATATTTGCTTTTATTTTTATTATGGTTCTCCATGATCGAAGGGAAAACAGATTCAATAACGGCAGACAACACAAAGACCCACATATTACTGATAGTTACAGCTAAAGCATAATATCCAACTACACTTTCATCCATAAACTGTTTCAGCATAAATTTATCCGTAGACGAATAGATCGCCGTCATCATTCCAGACAATATGTAGCTATAGCTCAACGACAAAAGGTCCTTCGCCTTTCCCCAAGAGAATGAAAGTGACGGTCCTCCGCATTTTTTATAAAAGAAAAACAAAAGTATCGCTACGATCAAGAAATCGATAGAATTAGAGATAGCGAACCACTCTACGCTTTTACCAGTCACCAATAGTAGGACCTTATATGCCGAGGCCAGCGAATATGACACTAAAGTTGCTATCGCGTAGTATTTCGATAATAATTTAGCTTGAAACCACTGCCTGAAGGTATCAAAAACCTGAAATAAAAGGCTCAACGAATAGAGCGTGACAACAGTCAAGGTAACAGTCTCACCCTTATCAACTACCTTAACGATGAATACTATCACACCTATAGAAAGAAAGGTCGATATAAAACGTAAAACAAAGGCAGACCCTAAATTGACACCTTCGTTTTCTGGCTCATCCACGAACTGTTTAACGATTATAGAATTGATACCCAATGTGCAGATAGAGCTAAAGAAGGTCGTATAAGCAGCGGCATAATTTATCAATCCATAATTGCTCGGTCCAAGGTACCGTGCGGTTATCAACCCGATAATGAAAGACAGCACCATATGTATGATTTTGCCCAACATCAACCAGCTTGCATTTTTTACGATCCTATTACCGATCAGACCTTTGAGATTCAAGTTTAACGCCTCCGCAAATCACATCTTGTTCTTTACCATATATAGCATCTTATATAAACCGTACAGCCGATGCGTCAGTATCCAGAACCATCTTGCGTCCGATTTGATCGCTGTTTTGTAATACGCTTTTCTCGTCAGTATCTCGTTTATCGCTTTCTTCTCACAGTCCCTGTACTGCGGAGCCTTCGTCTTCACCAGGTTTTTCAGAAGGGCCATGTTTGCTTTGACGATCACATTTTCAGCCAGCGGGAGATACTCTGGATAGTTTTCTCCTACCAGCACTTTCTTTCTCTCCGCAAAGGCTATGATGTCGAAGAACTTGTCAGAGAAGCCACTTCTAGAAGCACTGTTTTCACTGATACGATAGCGAAGGACGATCTCATCGCCGATCACCACCTTAGGCTGTTTCAAAAGGCACTGGAACACGAAAAAGCTATCCTCATGGACTCTCCTGCCCTCCACGAACCTGACATCACCTATGGCATCACGCTTATATAGCTTCCCCCATACCGCATACATGGCCGGATGATCCTCCAGAGAAAGCCGTAGTGCTTCGGTGCCGCAAAAAACTCCGGATATCCGCTCATAGGGACATCCAAGGTCCGCACCGTTCGCGGTCATATTGCTCTTCCAGCCTATCGAGATATCCGCATCCTCCCGGATCATGCCGGAATACAAGACTTCCAGTGCATCGCTCATCAAGACATCATCGGCATCTAGGAACGTGATATAGCTCCCTACCGCCGCATCAAGCCCGTTATTACGGGCGCGACATACTCCCCCGTTTTCAGTATGTATGACTTTGACATGCTCTTTGCCGTCAGCAAGTTTGGTCGCCAATGCCAACGTGCCGTCAGTAGACCCGTCATCTACGATGATCAGTTCCACATTGGGATAGGACTGGCAAAAAACAGAATAGCAGCAGTCCTTCAGCCATTTTTCCGAATTATATGCTGGAACGATGACACTGATCAGAGGCAATCTATCCATTGAACCAATCATCCTTTATGATCTCTGCCTGGCTGCAGGGACCGTTTTCAAATATCACAGGAGACCTTTCTCCTCCGAGGATCCGATTTATCAGGGCGATCAAGCGTTCTGCCGCCACTTTGACGTTCCATGTTTCCGTTATCGTTGCATATGCATTACTACCTAATCTTTTCTGCTCCTCAGGATCACTCAGAAGATACACGATTTTTTGATACAGCATATCAACATCACCAGAGCTGTATATCGACCCATTTTGGTTATTACAAATAAGGCTAGGGACCGAACCGATCGCATGGCTAGCGACCACAGCACACCCACTGTTCATAGATTCGTTGAGTACCGCGCCCCAGCCTTCCTGTCGGTCGCTGGTGAACAAATAGACCCCCGCTTCTTCCATATGGATGCGGACCTGATCCGGCGTCATAGCCCCAAGGAATCGCACCCGATCCGCCAGATCATAGCGTTCCACCAGCTGCCGCAGCTGTGCCTCCATAACGCCGGTGCCCACCATGTCCAGTCGAAAATCATAGCCATGATCCTTCAATCGCTTTGCTACCATGATGGCATCGTCAGGATGCTTCCAGTCTATGAACCGTCCGCACCACATCAGCGTGTCCCGCTTTTTTCGAGCCATCAGCGCATCCAGGTCATATCCTTTGGTCTGGGGAAAATATCCCCAGCGATAGGTGCGGCCCCGATACATCCCAACGCTGGCGTGATCACCGGCGGCATAAGCGCTGGCGCACAGCATGTAAACGTTCTTTTTCCACAGATCCCTTCGATGGAAGCGGATAGCATGACCGATCCGCTTTAGACAGGACGTTTTTTTCTTGAAGGGGCGCTCTGAATACCGAAATAACAGCTTCCCGGCCAGTATCCGTTCTCGGAGCATATCATCCGGTGCGGAACCCGCGATCACCACATCCGCATCACGGATCAGCGTCATCGCGGCTTCCTTCTGTCGTTCGCTCTCGTAAGCGAGACAGACATAGGCCGGATGATCGTCCTGTACATACCCAAGCTTCCTGCGTTCTTCTCGCATGACGGACGTGGAGATGAACACGAAATCGTTGCCCAGCCTTCGGTACATCTCTTCGCAGAAAGGCTTTTGATGGTGATTGAAATAATTAGAAACGAAAACAAGCTTCATATATCCACCGCCATCCAGGACACATCTATTTTTTTGATCGATTCTGCCGTAAATATATTACGTTGCCCGCCGCACGCCCCGTGGAGGCATCGATCCTGTGCGGCACCCCCCGAAGAGTCGGGGGGAACGCTATCCAGCGTTTAAGATCAGTTCATGATCAGCTTGCCCTCAGCGTCGAACTGGTAGGTGCCGCCGGGCAGCAGGCCGTTGCTCATGGCATCGCTGAAAGCATAGGTGCAGTTCTTGACTGCCTTCAAAGTGGAGTTGATGTAGTAGTAGTTACCCTCATCGTCCTGGACCAGACCGGCACGAGTGGGGACACCGTCCACATAGTAGCGGATCTCTCCGTCCTCGTCCTTGATCAGGCCGTTCTTGACGTTAGGATCGACAGGCTTCTCCACCATGGGGATCTCCTGAGTCTCGGTGGCACCGCACTGGGAACAGGTACGGGTCTCGACACCGGTAGCGGTCTCAGTGGCGGGAGTGGTGACTACCCACTCGCCCCAGCTGTGAGCGCACTCCTCGACAGGAGGCTCGACCACGGGGATCTCCTGAGTCTCAGTGGCGCCACACAGAGAACAGGTCCGGGTCTCGATGCCGGTAGCAGTCTCAGTAGCGGGAGTGGTGACGATCCACTCGCCCCAGCTGTGAGCGCACTCCTGAGCAGGAGGCTCCTGGCCGGAGATCTCCTGAGTCTCGGTGGTGCCGCAGTAGTGACATCTTCTGGTCTCGGTGGTGTCAGTGATGGCAGTCCACTCGCCCCAGAAATGTACCTTGCATACATCCACGGGAGGATCGATCATCCTGCCCTCGGCATCGAACTGATAGGTGCCCGCAGGCAGCAGACCATTGGTCATAGCTGCGCCGATCGTATAAGTACGATTCTTGACTGCCTTCAGGGTCGAGTTGATGTAGTAGAAATTGCACTCGGCATCCTTGACGAGACCAGCGCGGGTAGGAACACCGTCCACATAGTAGCGGACTTCACCGTCATCGTCCCAAGTCAGACCATTCTTGACGCTGGGATCCACAGGCTCATCCAGCATGGGGATCTCCTGGCTCTCGGTGGCGCCACAGGTGGTACAGGCCCGCTTCTCAACGCCCACAGAGGTGTCGGTGGCAGCAGTCATGACGATCCAGTCGCCCCAGGTATGGGTGCAGTTGAGCATGGGGATCAGCTGGGTCTCAGTCTCACCACAGGTAGCGCAGGTCCGGGTCTCAACACCAGTGGAGATCTCGGTGGCGGGAGTGGTGACCACCCACTCGCTCCAAGCGTGGACATGCTCGAGCTTGGGGATCTCGCGGGTCTCAGACACATCGCACCAAGCGCACTCTCTGGTCTCGACGCCGGCAGCGGCCTCGGTAGCAGGCGTGGTGACGACCCACTGGCCCCACTTGTGGTCTTCGCACTCCACATAGGGAGGATCGATCATCACACCGTTGGCATCGAACCGGTAGGTGCCGGCAGGCAGCAGCCCATTGGTCATAGCTGCGCCGATCGTATAAGTACAATTCTTGACTGCCTTCAAAGAAGAGTTGATGTAGTAGTAGTTACCATCATCGTCCCGGACCAGACCGGCACGGGTAGCCACACCATCCACATAGTAGCGGACTTCCCCGTCATCGTCCCGGATCAGACCATTCTTGATCCATTCGGTCTCGATACCGTTCTCATAATACAGCTTCTGACCGCTGGCATCCACCAGCAGACCGGTGTACAAGACCTTGCCGCTTGCCTCAACGATGTAGTCCACTCCATCGACGGTGAACACGCCATCGCCCTGAGAGATCTGGCCCATCACATAATAGTAGAGTACGCCGTTCACATTGTAGACATCGTGATCGACCATCCTTCCGTCATAGCCAAAGCGGTAGGTATCCGTGGGAAGGACCCCGTTATTATTGTTGCAAAGCCGTTCCATGTTCTTGATGGCGGCATACTGGTTATTGTATCCGGCGTAATAGTAAGCACCGTCCCCATAGAACATTCCGCTCCTGGACACGCCGTCTACCAGGTAATAGGTATTGCCGTTCCAGTGTACGATACCGGTATGCTCCCACATACCAAGACAGGCACCGTCAGTACCAAAATCGTACCAGGCGTAGTACTCCTTGTAATCGTCGATAGCGAATCGGATGCCCTTCAGACAATAACCGTATTTGTCGAAGCAGTAATCCTCGCCGTCGATCTCTACCCACTTGTCACCGTTGGACATTCCCTTGTGATAGGTAGGACCGTAATAATATCTGGATCCGACCTCAGAATGGTGCCACTGACCGGAGATCAACTTGCCGTCAGCCTCAAACAAGAAAGTCACGTATCCATTATTGTAGCTGTCCACAGACACACAGGTAGTCTCATCAAAGTAGTACCAATCATCGCCGACTGCCACCCAGCCACCGGTCAGCTTGCCGTTAACGGCATAGTAGCCTCTCCCATCGATGATATACAGACCGGTAGCAGTGGATGCCTTACCGCAATCGCAGACCAGGACACCGTCCACGGGCTTATAGCTATGTCCGGTAGCAGGGATCGTAGTGCCCCACTCAACGACAGAGTTACAGCCTTCACAGAAAGTCCGGCCGGTGTAACCGTTCTCGGTGCAGGTAGGAGCCTTGTCGGCGATCGCTGCGGGGGTATGGACATGGGTAGTGCCATGCTCGGTGAAGTAAGCCTTATCCATGTTGGCCATGCTGGTGTACATCTCAGTATCCACATGGAACTCCTCATTGGAGAAGGTGTTCAGTACATCGCTCTCGTAGCCGTCCACGTAGGTGATCTCACCCTTGTCCACGTCCATCTTCATATCCTGAGCCCAGAACTTGTAAGTAGTCCAGTAGGTCTCGGCGGTGTAGCCGGGCACCTGGATGTCGGTATCGAAGTACAGGATACGGACAGGGATCTTGGCCAGGACCGCAGCCCCAGTCAGATCGACCTCACCGGTGCGGGTGAAGGTGATGGTGGCGGTGTTGGTCTCCTCGTCGATGGTGTACTCGGCAGAGAAGCCATAGGCCAGCTCCATGTGATCCAGCTCCCAATGGTTGACATTGTTCAGGTCGATCACGGTGGAGACGGACTGGATGGTCTCGATCGCAGTAGCCTCCAAGTTCATCCAGTAGATGGAACCGAAGGGGATCCGGTCCAGAGTCGCATCAGCGGGGACCAGCTTCAGAGTGGAAGCTTCCACGCCGGACTCCACCTTGACCACACGGATCACCACAGACTTGTTGCCCATCTTATCGCAGATCTCGAACTTGACACGGTGATAGCCATCTGCCACCTTGATGCCGTTGGCAGAGAGCTTACCATCTGCGAGGGTGGACTCCACTTCCACGCCGTCGATGTACACCTTGGCGGTAGCAGCATCCAGGCCGGAGGCATTGTACAGCGGGACTTCGTTCTTATCTGCATCCAGTCTGGTGGTGCAGTCCGCCACGGCGGCGGAAAGGTTCAGCACATTGCTGGTGGTGGTGACCACGTCACGCTTCACCAGAGCAGTGGTGCCGTCCAGATAGATCTTGTCGAAGACAGGATTCTCTCTGTCCTCCACAGCCTCGGAGTAGTCCACGGTGAAGTTGTCCAGATAGTAGGTATAATTACCGTTGATGGAGCCGTTCTCCTGCCACAGCTTGTTGTTGATCGCCTTGTGGAAAACGATCGCCAGGAAGAACTCACCGGTCTCGCCGGACATACCGTCGCTGGGATCCTTATCATACTGCTTGGCAGCCTTCAGCGCGATCTGCTCGAAGGCACTGATGTCCATGGACAGGTAATGCCAGCCGGACTCGTCGATGTTGTAGTAAACATTCTCAGACTCCATCATGCTGACCACGTTTTCCGTATCGAAGACACCGTCGCCGTTGGAGTCGGTCATATAGTGGCCCTGGACCCAACACTGGATGTTGTCCTCGGGCACGTACAGCCAGAAGCCCACAGAACGGGCGTTCTCCAGGACCAGCGCCTCGCCGTCCACGCCCAGTCGGATCCAGGCGTACTGCTCGGAGTGGGAATCCTTAGAGGACAGGCCGTTGGTCTCCAGACGCATGGAGTAGTTGCCGTCATGGACCTGACCGTTAGTCCGGTCAGCCAGAGACAGCTCCAGCTCGTAATCCCAATGGGCAGCGTTCTTACGGTTGTTGACCACGTTCCAGATATCGATATCGGTCTGACCGCCTTCGAAGTCCCACAGCACCTGGGATGCCTTGCCCAGGTTCAGCTGCACGGTGGCGCTGGGGTTGGTGCCCATGTTCAGGGTGGCGGTGACCACACTGGTGATATCCTCAGGGGCGTTAGCCTCATCCACAGCCACGAAATTCAGACCGTCGAAGGCGCCCAGAGCCGGGTTGGTGGTGGTGAAGGTCACGTCGTTGGGACCCAAACCGATCTCATAAACACCGCCGCCGATGGTGGCCTTCACAGGGATCGCGGCAGTCTTGCCGAAGGGGATGGTGACGACAGGCTGCTCGAAGGACAGCTCGTCGGGGGTCGCGATGGTGATGGAACGCTCACCCACCACCTGGCCATCATAGACCAGCTGGGCCGTCACAGTACCCTCAGTACCATTGGAGGTGAACACGCCGTTCTCGATGGTGCCCATGCCCTCTTCCTTGATGGTCCACTGGGCATCAGCGGGGATATCCACCTTGGTGCCGACGGCATCCGTTCCCAGAGCGCTGAAGGTGACGGTGCTGCCGGGGGTGTAGTAGTCATACTCAGCATCCAGAGTCGCACGGGCGAACACGCCGTCCGCAGGAGCGGTGGAGATGACCAGGATGGTGTTGGTGGTGGGCCGCTCGCCGCCGTCAGACAGGGAGCAGTTGACCTTCAGATCCTCACCGGGACGCTGGGTGCAGAAGGTGGTGGAGCCGCCGCCGTCGCAGTTGGCAGCGATCACACAGCCCATCTTGATCATGTATTCCGCCATCTCATAGCTGGTGAAGCCGGTGGAATAGGGAGCCTGCTCACCGTCAGAGACCGCGATCACCAGAGTACCGTCGGCCTTGACGCCCACGAAGGTACGGGAAGCGATGCCCGAGCCATGATCTTCTTTATACTGATTGACAGGGTTACCGTTAGCATCCGGCTTGACCAGGAAGGTGAACAGCACAGGGATCGCCTGCTCTTCCCAGCCGGTCAGAGGATCGGTGGAGGAACGGATCCAGACCTTGGGCATATCCGCAGGTCTGTCCTCACCGGTGAGGGGATGCTTGTCGTAGTTGATGACCACGATCGTGGCGACACCGCCGGTGGCCAGCGTCCCGTTGGTCCGGCGGCTGTTCTCATACAGCTGACCGTCCAGGATGGAGTAACCGAGGGGCTCACCGATCAGGTGAGGATTCTCCTGGTAGTATGCCTCGGTATACCAGCTCAGGGAGCAGTTGGTAGCGGCGACCACGTTGCCGTAGCCCAGCTTCTCTGCGTTGAGGGCCTGGGTGGAGGTGGACTCGGTGCCATAGTTGCCCTCCTTGGGCCACATGCCCTTATAGCCGGGGATGACCTTGGTGTAAGGGTTGTTCAGATCCACAGCCACCGTGTGGACCACCTGTCTTCTGGTACCTGCATCGTTGTTCAGAACGATCTCAGTCTCATCGATACCAGGAGCCAGCTCCCAGTCTCTTTGGGAGATCACTTGGTAGTAATCGCTGCCACCGTTGCTATCGTCATACTTGATGCTCGCGGCAAATACGTTCAGCGGAAGTACGCTGAGAAGCATCACGATGACAAGCAACAGTGCCAAAAATCTGGGCATTGCATTGCTCTTCATTTTTTGCTCTCCTTTTCAATATTTTTATACACAGCCGAAGGCTGGATATAACGTCTCATCCCGATCACAGCCGGTACGCCCTGAAGCTGTGATGGGTCTTCTGCTTCTCCTTGGGAGGCTCCGGCAGGTAATCGCCATACAGACAAGTCAAATAGGTATCGTAGTCCTTGGGTGCGAAGAACTTCTCGCCCTCGAATTCGATCAGTGCCGCC
This sequence comes from Oscillospiraceae bacterium, assembly GCA_017456045.1. Classification (GTDB taxonomy): domain Bacteria; phylum Bacillota; class Clostridia; order Oscillospirales; family Oscillospiraceae; genus Faecousia. The sequence continues at coordinate 4,435 of JAFTKE010000107.1, read as the reverse complement.
TCCGCGAACACCTTCGCCGGCATGATGTCCCGCTGACCGTAGACGCACCAAGCCTTGTTGCCCATATAGACGTTGCCCTTCTGCCCTTCCTTGTGGCTCTCCTTCATGATCTTCCGGATATAATGCTTGCTGCCGAACAGCTTGCAGTAGCCCATCACGATCCCCTTGACGAACCGCTTCACCGGATGGAGCGAATCAGGCTTTTTGAGCTTGGTCAGTCCCAGACGGAACCTGGCCTGACTGAGCCGCCGCTCCTCCTGTTTCGCTTTTTCAAGGTCATCGTCCCAGGCATCTAACGGGAAGATGTCCATGTCCACGCCCAACTCGATACCATTGTCATAACCGAACTCTTCCTTACGAGTGGTCATGTCACAAAGCTTGGCATAAGGATAGCGGTAGCTTTGATCCTTTTCAAAGCAGAACAGCCGATACCTCTCACCATCTTTATACATAGAGATCAGCTTTTCATAATCCTCACGAGGCACCAGTACATCCACGTCATCATCCCAGGGGATGAAACGCTTGTATCTGATCGCGCCGAGCAGCGTTCCATGGGAAAGGAAATACCGGATCCCATTTTCGACGCAGAAGGAATGGAACACCTTGAGGATGTCCAATTCGATCTGCTTAAGCTCCTGCAAAGATAATTCTTTCATAAAGATCTAAATACTCCTTGAATCTTTCGTTTTTATGAAGCCCTGGGCCTTTTCCACGCATCCCTCTTTCGAAAACGGTGCATCCTCACAGATCCGCAGGATCTCCTGTTCCATCGCAGCGATGTCATCGCAGGCGACCACCGTGCCGCAAGTCCGGTCCAGCATCTCTCCACTGCCACCGGTGTCGAAGGTCAGCACCGGCGTGCCGCAAGCGATGGCTTCCATGTTGACCGTGGGATAGTTCTCTTCCCGTGTCGGATTCACGAACACCGCAGCCTCAGAGTAAACCTCCGCCAGTTCCTGTTGGTCCTGGGTACGGTGGATCGACAAGATCCTTTTCGGCAAGAGCGCATCCACCTTGCTGTCGGTCCCTACCAGGACGATCTGATACCGATCCGGCAAGGTCTTTGCCAGCTCCAGGAACACGTCCAGCCCCTTCCGCTCATCCCAGCCAAAGGCGACGCCCAGCACGATCTTCTTATCCTGCGGGATACCGTAGCGCTCTCTGAATGCGCCAGCGACTGGCTTGAAGGTATCCAGATCGATCCCATTGTGCATGATCTGCACCGGATGCTCCCGCAGAAAAGACTGCTTGACCAGCTCCGCCAGCCACTGGGAAGGGCTCACGATCGTCAGATCCAGCCCCTGCAGCAATGCTTTCTTCCTGTCGAACAGCCGCCCGCTCCGGTCGGCGAACCAGGTGTACTCCCGCTTCTGCACGCATCCGGCGCAACGCGTCCGCCATTTATCGCATCCCACCATGGTGAAATGGGGACAATAGCCGGTGAAGGCCCAGCAATCATGGAAGGTCCAGATCAGCTTCGTCTTCTTTTCTCTGAAATACCGGAACAGCATCTGCAGGTCGCAATCGTGTCCATGGATATTATGCAGATGGACGATATCCGGCTGGATCTTCTCCAGCTGGCAGATCATCCGTTTGGTCGCACCGGTGGAATTGAAGCCGTAATTGCCCAGGATCCTGGATCTGAGAGCCTGCGTCTTGATATAAAGGTCACTGGAGCAGGATATCCCCAGCTCATAGCCGTCGCTCCTGCTGCTGTAAAGGATGTAGTTCTCGATCCCATGGGCCGTCAGCAACTGACTGATGCCCACGCAGATCTTCCCCGTACTTCCGATGCCACAGGTGGTGTTGATTTGTACGATCTTCATACTGTCATCACTCCCAAAACGGCACATACGGATACGTATCCAACGCGCTGGATCCGGTCTGGCAGCTGACATATGTGGTATATAGGTAATAAAGCAAGAAAAGCGCCGTTATCCCCATCTCTACCCACCAGACAACGCTTCCCCGCCGCTGTGTGCTTCCAAATCGCTCTTCGCTATACTTCAATACCCTTGGGATCAGGATCGGGATGAAAATGATGTAATAATAGTTCATCCGCATGGCTAGTGCGTTGATCGGTGCGAAGCACTGGAGCGCCACCGTGATCAGCAGGAAATTCCGCAGTGCCAACGTCTCTTTGTCCATCCGGTCTTCATTCGGGAGTACATAAGCCAGCACTGCGAACAAAGCGAAGACGATCAGCATGGTATAGGAGCCGGTGTCTTCTATTGTCGCTTCATATTTTTCTCCCAGAAGCGCGTTCACAGGACCTGTGATCATGGAGAAGATCTGTCTGTTGAAGACGAACAGCAACGCGATGACAGGGATAGCGACCCACACCTGCTTCTTCCTGAGCGGAAAATGATATAACGGATAGAAGCCAACGACCATGAACGCCGTATGATGGAACCCAACGGCGATGAACGCGCAGATGAGGAACCAAAACGGTCTCTTCTTCCGAACGAACTCATAGGCGATCAGGCCCATCGAGATGGCCAGTGCCTGCCGCAATCCCGAAAAGATCATCACGAAGGTGGACAGGTTCACGAAAAGGACGATCTTCAAAAAACCATGTTCTCTATCCTCGCAGTAGAGCTTCGCGATCGGCAGCAACGTGAGCCCCGCTACGACAGCAAGGAACCACTGGTAGTCATGGGTGAACTGCCCCACCAGCCAGTCCAGAAGCCAAAAGAGGCTGTCCGGCTTCGTTTCCAGGGCCACCTCCAGATCGAGGTTGGAAAAACGTTGAAAATAATATTTATATTTAAGCAGGTCCCGCCCGATCGTCTCATCTCGCAATGCCAACAGTAGAAAGAAGATGGTAAAAAATGCGGGCAGCATGAAGCCGTTGTTCCTTGTTTCCTTATCTATCCCGATCTTCAGCACCCGTCTTCGCCCCTGATCGCGGGATACGATGGCGAAAGCGGAAAACAGGAGCGGGACCAATAAAAGGATGAGATATGGGATCATAAACAGGTTACACCCTTTACTCTTTTAGTTTCAGATACACTCTTTTCCCAAGCTCATGTACGCGGGCGCGGATCTTGTATACCCTTTTGACGAATGCCGCCTTGAGCCGCTTCGACGGATCCACCGACACGAGATAAGCGAATGCCCGGTCGCCGTCCACATCTCTGGTCTTCAAATACGCATTGCGCCCAAAACGGAAGAACAGCTCCCCCTCCTGGGGATACCGTTCCATCAGCAGATCCAGGCTCCTTTTCCAGAACATATCCTGCTCTGGATTATGGTAAGAATAGCCGATGCACTTCGATACCTGCTTGGGATGGATCCTCCCTTTCACCAAGGGTTCCGGCAGATAGTGGATCTTGTATCCTGCCTTATAGATCCGGAACCAAAGGTCCATATCGTTGAGCATCCACAGCCCTTCATCGAACACGCCCACATCCTGGAACGCGCTTTTATGTACGAGACAGGAACAGCCATGGAAACCGTACTTCGTGGGTTCTGCGATAAGATGGCCATTATGCTCCAGGCTCTCCAGCCGCCGGGCGATACGCAGGCTCTCCTTAGAGGCCGCCTTCCTGATGTATCTCCCGTATCCATCGATCAGATCCGATGCGGAAAACAGGACATGCCGACGCAGCGCCTCCTCAGAAAGCTGGAGCGCCTCCAGGAATTCGACCTGCAGCTGCACCTTTTCCGGGACATACAGATCATCATGGCTGAGCCAGGAGAACCAATCTCCCGTCATATTGGCGATGCCCATATTCAGAGCGGAAGAAGAACCTCCATTCTCCTTGGAGAAATATCGGATCTTATCCCCATAAGACAGTGCGACACGCTCCGTGGCCCCATCATCCTTGGAGCCGTCGTTGACAACGATGATCTCCACGTTGGGGTAGGTCTGACCCAAAGCGGAATCGATCGCCTCAGCCAAATAGTTAGAAGCATTGTACGCTGGGATCACGATAGAAATTTTAGGCATATACATGGTTCCACATTCCACTTTCCTGTTTCTTCATCATCGGGCAGGCTCCATCGGTCCGTCGACCGATCTACCCCGCCCGACGCCTTCCCGGAGATCTCGCCTCAAAGTGACAGATCCCCACCCTATCTTCTCACTATACATTGTACCACCTATCATTGGATCTTTCAATAGACATTTGCCATAAAATCCTACCAACGATGTCAGAATGATCCTACAAAACAAGACAAGGGCCGCCTTTCGGCGGCCCTTCAGACTGTCAAAAAACCTCCGGCGCGGCAGCGCCCTTGGCTTCCCCCGGGGGGAAGCTGTCAGAAATGCCCGGTACGGGCATTTCTGACTGAAGGGGAATGCGGGCAGAAATGTTACGAGTTCATAAGCATTCCAGGCTTTCTACAAACCTTCACGTTTCGCCGTTCCCCTTCCGACCCGGCTTCGCCGGCCCACCATAGTGGCGGTATGATCCCCACCGGGGATCATTAG
>JAFTKE010000106.1 GCA_017456045.1 Oscillospiraceae bacterium | reverse complement strand
TAAATCATCGTTTAGCGTGCTAAGCGGCGCAGCCGCGTCCCTTCTCCCGGGGAGAAGGTGCCCCGAAGGGGCGGAAGAGGAATGCGGGCGGCGACGTGATGGTTTTGGGGCGGGATAGACCTAGATCATCGTTCAGCGTTTCAGCAAGTCTGATAGATTTTCTGAACTTTCATGTTACTGCCCGCATTCCCCTTCCGACCTCGCTGCGCTCGGCCACCTTCCCCCCGGGGGAAGGCATTGCGGCTACGCCGCTAAACGATGATTTACCCCCCAAAGGAGGCACTCTTCCATGGCATGGCTTGAGATAACGATAAATACCACCCCAAAAAAGATCCAATTCGTCACCAACGTCCTGACCGCCGCGGGTTTTTCCGATCTTCTGATCGAAGATCAGGAGGAGTTCGAGACCTTCCTGGAGGAGAACCGGGACTATTGGGACTATATCGATGAAGACCTGCAGCAAAAGCTCCAGGGCCTGTCCCGGGTGAAGCTGTACCTGGAGGACACGGACACCGCCGCCATGGCCCGCCTGGAGAAGACCCTCAGCACCCATGGCCTGACCATGACCACCGCCTCCCTGCCCGATGTGGACTATGAAGAAAGCTGGAAAGACAGCTACCCGCCCCAGCCCATCGGAGAGAAGCTGATCGTCCTGCCCTATTGGCTGGCGGACACGGACAGCCAGGGCCGCCAAAAGGTGATCCTGGACCCTGGCCTGACCTTCGGCACCGGCGCCCACCCCTCTACCCAGATGGTGATGGAAGCCATGGAGTCCCTGATCGTCCCCGGAAGCCATTGCCTTGACCTTGGCAGCGGCAGCGCTATATTGTCCATCGCCGCCCTGCGTCTGGGGGCAGCCTCTGCGGTGGGCGTAGACGTGGATCCCAAGGCCGAAGACATCGCCCGGGAGAATGCCGCCTATAACGGCTTCGGCGCTCCCGCCTTCACCGCCCTCACCGGCAACGTCACCACCGACCGGGAGCTGATGGCTCGTCTGTCTCAGGACCACTACGATGTGGTGCTGGTGAACATCGTGGCAGACGTGATCATCAGTCTCGCCCCGGTGCTGCCCCGTTTCCTGGACCAGGGGACCCACCTCATCTGTTCCGGCATCCTGGATACCCGCCTGGCAGATGTCCAGGCCGCCCTCACCGCCGCCGGGATCACCGTCACGCAAGTTCGCCAGAAAGAGGACTGGCGCTGTATCCGTGCAGAAAGGAGCCCCCAATGAGCTTATCCTATCGCACCCGCCAGCGGTTCCGCCGCTTCCTCAGGACCGTGGTGATCCTGGCGATCTGCGCCGTCATCCTGTGGCTGATCTGGATCGTGTGGGTGGGCCGTTTCATCGTCTACACCCGTGACGGTGCCAAGCTGGACTTCTCGCTCTCCCAGACCTTCCCCGAGGGCCAGGAGGCCACGCCTCCCCCTCCCAGTGAGACGGTCCATATCATCTACGATGACCTACCGGAAGAGGAGACCGCTCCCACACCGGAAGAAGCCACCCCCATCCAGGGCTACTATATCGACCTGTCGGAGCTGACAGCCGACCCCACCGCCGTTCGTGAAAAGCTGGAAGCCCTCCCCGCCGGTACCGCGGTCCTGCTGGACGTGAAGGATGGCAAAGGCCACTTCTACTTCACCACCAGCCTGGGAGACAGCGCCGAGGGCATGGACATCGCCCAAATGGACGATCTGATCTCCTGGCTGCTGAGCAGCGACCTGTACGTGATCGCACGTCTGCCCGCCTTCCGGGACCGGGCCTATGGCCTGGACAATGTGGAAGACGGTCTCCCCAAGGTGGGTGCAGGCGGTGCCCTATGGTGGGACGACGACTACTGCTACTGGCTGGACCCCACCGCCGACGGCACCCTGGAGCATCTGATCGCGATCACCCTGGAGCTGCGGCTCATGGGCTTCGACGAGGTGGTCTACACGGAGTTCCGTTTCCCCTACACCGACCAGATCATCTTCGAAGGGGATAAAGACCAGGCGATCGCGGACGCGGCGGACAAGCTCGCCACCGTCTGCGCCAACGACCGGTTCTGCCTGTCCTTCACCGGCACCGACGCCGACTTCCCCCTGCCCCAGGGCAACTGCCGCCTGTACCTCCAGGACGTCCCCGCCGCGGAAGTGTATGACATCGCCCAGCAGGTCCAGACCGACGACCCGACCCTGCACCTGATGTTCCTGACCACCGTCAACGACACCCGCTTCGACGCCTACTGCGTCCTGCGCCCCCTCGCCAACGCCCGCTGAGAGCCCAGATCATCGGCCGCCGAGCGCCCCGCAGGGACGCGATGCCTTCCCCCGGGGGGAAGGTGGCCGAGCGAAGCGAGGTCGGAAGAGGAATGCGGGCATCACCCTGATAGTTCAGAAAACCTATCAGACTTGCTGAAACGCTGAACCATGATCCAGGTCTATACCGCTCCTAGACCATCACGTCACCGCTCGCATCCCTCTTCCGCCCCTTCGGGGCACCGTAATAGAGGTATGATCTGTCCCGGAGATCATTACTATCTCGATTCGCTGCGCAGCCGCCCCCGGGAGAAGGGATGCGGCTGCGCCGCTAAGCGATGATCTGCCGTATCATCTTCCCGTCAAAAAAACACGCGCTCCCCACCGGGGAAGCGCGTGTTTTCCTATCCTCAAAGAGACGAATATCCGTGGGAATTCACCAGTGCGTCGAGCTTGACCCCCTCCTTGCAGTAGGGGCAATCACGGTAGTCGTAGCTGGCATAGTCAGGGAAATCCCTCAGGTCGTACACAGAGCGCACCGGCAGGTCGCCCAGTTCCTTCACCGCGCTGTACAGCGCCGCGACGCCCACCACTTCGCCGCCGTAGTAACCGACCGCCTCGATGCCCTTGCCCGCGGTGAAGCCGGTGGTACAGGAGGCCATCAGGATCAAAACATGCTTGCCCCGGATCATGGGCTGGATGTTCTCCCGGAAGATCATCTGGGAGTTGGAATTGTATTCCGGCTCCACGATATAGATGGTGTTGTGGGTGTTGATGCTCTGGAAGCCGTTCTTCGTCAACTCATCGGCAAGACAGGTGCCGATCACCGAGGTGCCGTCCAGGCAAAGGATGGTATCCACCGGTGTATTGTTCACGAAATTCAGCACCAGCTGCTTCGCCACGGCCCGTGCCTCAGAAAGACGAGTCTTAGGGAAGGTGATGTCGATGTAGTAGTTGATGTGGCTGTGGTTGGTAGCGAAATGTCCCCGAGCAAAGCGCAGAGGAACGTTACCGTGACGCACGGGAAGATGGGTTATCTCGACCATGAATGATCCCTCCAAGTCATCAAATAAAAAAGGCGTTCTCCACCCCGGCAAACAGCGTTCTCGCCGGGACGTGGAAAACGCTTTTTTTGATTATACCCCAGAGATGCCCCGGATCTCAAGAAAAATCTCACCGTCGTCCTAAACAAAAATCCCCTTCCCCGATCGTGCAGATCGCCGACCCAAAAAGAAAGGATGCCCCACTTCCAAAAAAACGAGATACCCCCACGAAGAGGATATCTCGTATCTAATATCTCATCCTCACTCCACCATCCGGGCCACCACCACCAGGCGTCCCTGGTCGATGGACTTATCGCAGGTGGACAGAGTGATCATCTTCTCCCCATACTGGGGCACGATCCCGGTATCATACAGTGCCAGCTCCCGGAGCTTTTGGACGTGGGCATCATATTCCGCCGCGTCCTCGGCCACATCGAACATATGGTACGGGTAACCGATGCTCATATCCGCCGTGCTGACGAACACTGAGAAGATCTCATAGGTGTGCTTTTCGTAGATGGTATCGAACCGGATGTATTTATGCTCTTGCCAAAACGCGGGGTCTTTGTACTTGTGAAGATCCGCGAACATGGTACCAGCCGCCATATTGTGGCCATAGATCGTGATATTGTCCGCAGGCAGGAAGATATCGCACTTTTCCCGGGCATACAGGGTGCCACAAGTAGCGCCCACCTTCCAGAAATTCCGCCGCAGATAGAAATTGCGCTGATACAACGACTGGACCACCGGATAATCGATCACCGTACCGGGGATCTCCATCCACCCCACCAGATCCGGGTTGATGTCATACAGCACCCGATATTCGAACAGGACCTCCTGCTCCTCCGGCACCAACTCAGGTTCCACAGGCTCCGTCTGGGCAGGCTCCGTGACCTGCTCCGTCTCACTTGGCGCAGTGGTAGTCTCCGTCTGGCTAGGCTCGGTCTGACTGGGCTGCGTCTGCTCCGTAGCAGCCTGGGTAGCAAGCTCCTCCTGAGGTGCCTGGGAACAGCCGGTCAGGCAGGACAGCAGCATCACCATGGCCAGAAGCCCTGCCATCGATCCAAATAAACGCTCCATCTGTATCTCCTTCGAATCGGATGATCTGATATACGCTACATTATATTGCACCAAATCAAAGATGTCAACGATCAGGTCAAGGCCCGCAGGACCTGCTCTTCCTGCAGGAATTGATCTGCGATGATCCGGCAGATCCTCCCCTCCCGGATCATATCATGGATCTGGGAAAAGGTGACCCACTTGGCGTCATCCGTCTCTCCAGGCAGCAGGACCACATCCTCCACCGGGGTGGTCCGCTTCAGGCAGTAATGATCATAAAAGCAATGATCGTCCCGCACCGACCGCAGCAGCCGGAACTCCTCCGGCTCGGCCCGGATCCCGGTCTCCTCCAATAGCTCCCGACTGATCGCGGTGCGGCTGTCTTCCCCGGCCTTAGCCGCGCCTCCGGAATTCTCCCAGGTGCCCGCAAAGCTCTTACCCTTGGCCCGCCGGGTCAGCAGGATCCTCCCCTGCCCATCATAGACCCAAACGCATACCACAAGCCCAAACTCGCCCTCGCCCCAGGGCGTTCCACGAAGATGCACCCGCCCGGTCCACCGTCGGTCCCGGTCATAGATATCGTTCCATTCCATCCGCAGCCCTCCTCTACATCATATGATATGATGCTATCACAAGATCGCCCATTTTTCAACCACCCCAAATATAGAGACCTTCAACGACGGTCCTTCGTCAAAAAATGCCCTCGGTCCCTAAAACCGTCGTCATTCTTATAGATCATCGTTTCGCGGATAAACGACCACTGTAGGGGCGGGTCACCATTAGTAGATGTATGATCTCCACTGGAGATCATCATGATTTTGATTCGCTGCGCGACGCACCGCCCTCCCGGTGATCTGGCTTCGCAAGATCACGCTCGCCGAAGGCGATCAGGTCGTACGGATCCACCGAAGGTATCATCGATCAGCGTAGCATTTAATACGGCGGCCATCGGCCGCCCCGCGCCCCGAAGGGGCGCGATACCTTCCCCCGGGGGCTGCGCCCGCAGGCGCGTTTCGGAGCGCAACCGGCGAAGACGGCCCTTAGCGCGGAGATGAAGGTGCCCCCGAAGGGGGCGGAAG
>JAFTKE010000105.1 GCA_017456045.1 Oscillospiraceae bacterium | reverse complement strand
CTCCACGTCTCCGGCCACGCCTGTCAGGAGGAGCTGAAGATCATCCACGGCCTGGTGCGCCCCAAGTTCTTCCTGCCGGTCCACGGCGAGCAGCGCCACCTGCAGATCCACGCTAAGCTGGCCAAGGCCATGGGCATGACCCCCCGCCAGATCCACATCGGCGAGATCGGCACCGTGTTCGAGTTCACCGGCAAGACCTGCAAATTGGGTGGCACCGTCACCGCCGGTAAGGTCTTCGTGGACGGCACCGGCGTGGGCGACGTGGGCAGCGTGGTCCTGCGTGACCGGAAGCACCTGGCCCAGGATGGCATGATCGTGGTCTGTGTGAACCTGTCCAGCCAGGACGGCTCCGTGATCTCCGGCCCGGACATCATCACCCGTGGCTTCATCTACGTCAAGGAGTCCGAGGAGCTGATGGACGATCTGCGTACCGTCGCCATGGAAGCGATCGACCGCTGCGGCAACAAGCGCAGAAGAGACTGGGCCACCATCAAGTCCGCCATCAAGAACGACCTGAGCGGATACCTCTACAAGCACACCAAGCGCAACCCCATGATCCTCCCTGTGATCATGGAGATCTGAAACCAACTGGGCTGTAAGGAAAACGATGTCATCGCGAGGAGCCCCCCTTTGGGGTCGACGTGGCGATCTCCTAAAGTTACGGAATGTTGCATTATCCCACCATTCTCATAACTTTAGGAGACCACCACGTCGCTGCGCTCCTCGCGATGACACCATTTTCTTACAGCCCCATCACTATCCATTCTTCACTTTTCATTAAAGTAAAGGATCCCCCACGAATCGTGGGGGATCCGCATTTAATAAGTAGTGATCAGGACTTCTTCTTCAGGAAGATGGTGATGAGCTCAGCCACGACCACGACCCAAACCAGCACCAGAACGATGATCAGGATGGTGTGAGTCTTCTTAGCGGCTCTCAGCTCTTCCTCAGTCATGCCGCCCTCAGTCTCGGCCTCATCCTTCTCAGCCTCGGTGGGCTTGGTGGTGGGCTGAGTGGGCTGGGTCTCGGGCTGGGTGGGCTGAGTGGGCTCAACGCGCTCGCCGGGATCGGAGTAGGTGACCACAGCGTTGTCGAAGGAGTAGACATCGACCCAGATGTCCTTGCCCTCTTCCACGGTCAGGTCAGCAGTCTGGGTGGAGCCGCCGTCGTTGATGATGACGCCGGTGACCCAGTTGGGAGCCTGGATGACGAACCACTCGCCGTCCTGAGTCATGACCTCGCCGGGCCAAGCAGAGAAAGCGTTGGTGTTGTCAGCCATCTTCCAAGCCCAGCAGCAGGGGGAAGTGCCCCAGCTCTCGGGGATACGGGCATAGATGGTGATGTTGCCGTCGGTGGGCTCATCGGTGGGCTCGTCGCCGGGCTCCACGGTGCCCTCAGTCTCAGCGATGGTCAGAGTGGCGGCACCGGTGCCGTCAGCCAGAGCAGTCAGATCCACAGTGAACTTCAGGACCACGTCCTTGTCCACAGCCAGGGTCATGTTGCCCTCGCCGGGGCCATTGACCAGATCACAGGTGGAACCGATGGCAGGAGTGCCGGAGTGCAGATTGCAGGTGTCATCCCAAGCATCGTTACCGGCGAACTTGAAGGTCATGTTGGTGCCAGCGGGGCAGGCGATGTCGATCTCGTAGACCAGCTCAGAGACTTCGGTCATGTCGCCAGCGGGATCGCCGGGGTTCCACTCGCCAACACCGGGGATGGCGGAACCAACGATAGCCAGGCTGTTGGGAACAGCGAACAGGCCTTCGGGATCAGCGGCGTTGACATCCTCAGCGGGCTCATCATCGGGGGTGCCGGTCTCGCCGGAGGGCAGCTGCACCTCATCGGCAGAGTAGTAAACAGTACCCTCGAACTTGCCCTCGCCGCCGACAGCACCGACCACGACCCAAATCTCTTCAAAGCCAGCATCCAGGGACAGGTCCACGGTCTGGGGAGAGCCGGAATCATTGTTGATGATAACGCGGTTGTTGACGATATCGATGGTACCGACATACCACTGACCATCTTCCTGGGTCATGGCAGTGCCGGGCCAGTTGGGATTGCCATCAGGATCGGTCCAACCGTACACATTGGGCTTGGACCAATCACTGGGCACATAAGCGTGGACAGTGGTAGTCTCGGCAGCGAAAGCCACCACAGACAGGGCGCTGACGCACAGCATCAGAGCCAGCAGGATCGCGAGCAGTTTTTTCATTGCGTGTTTTCCTCCCATAAGTATTTGATAGGCGATGCTATTATAACACACTCTTTTCCAAAGTGCTAGCTATTTGAACAAATTTTGTCAAAGATTTTTCAAATATTTTTTGCACTCCCTATGTCCCGTCCCTTCCGCCACCCAGAAAATGGTGTATACTTGCCAAAAAAGCGGCAAGCGAGTATAATAAGATCCACCACCGATCCCCGATCTGCTATCACGATATGAGGTGTACCCATGGAATATTACTTCGCCCCCCTGGAGGGCCTGACCGACAGCATCTACCGTCGGCTGCACCACGCCCATTTTTCCGGCATCCACCGCTACTATATGCCCTTCCTCTCCCCCACGATCCATCGGACCCTGACCCATAAGGAGGACCGGGAGCTGCCCATGGCAGACAGTGTCCCCTTCGCCGCTACGCCCCAGATCCTGACCAAGGATCCGGAAGCCTTCCTGTGGGCAGCGGACCAGTGCGCCCAGAGGGGCTATGGAGAGGTCAACTTGAACATCGGCTGTCCCTCCGGCACGGTGGTCTCAAAAGGTAAGGGGGCCGGGATGCTGGCGGACCCGGAGGCGCTGGACCGCTTCTTCGACCAGATCTTCGCCGCCTCCCCCCTGCCCATCTCCGTCAAGACCCGCGTCGGGGTCAATGACACTGAGTCCCTGCCCCGCCTAGTGGAGGTGTTCCGCCGCTATCCCATCCAGCTGCTGATCGTCCACCCCAGGATCCGCAAGGACTTTTACCAGACCCCCATCCGTCAGGATACCTTCCAATATGTAGTAGAAAACTACCACGGTCCCCTGTGCTACAACGGCGACCTGTGCAGCCTGTCGGACATCCATTCGATCCGATCCCACTACCCCCAGCTGAGCAGCGTCATGCTTGGCAGGGGCCTGATCGCGGATCCCGGCATGCTGGCCCCCGGCGGCACCGACGCCGCCACCCTGGCCCGGTTCCACGATGCCCTTCTGGAAGAGTACATCCACCAGTTCGGCAGCGCCCGCAACGCCATGTTCCGCATGAAGGAGAACTGGCACTACCTGTCCCCCCGCTTCGAAAACAGCGAGAAGCTGTCCAAGCGCCTGCGCAAGACCACCGACATCCAGGAATTCCGGGCCATCACCCAGGAGATCCTCCACCTCCCCTTGCGCCCAATGCCGTCATAACGCATCCTATGGTCAAATCCCTGTTTGTCAGGTAGACGAGTGCATCTCCATGTAGGGAAAGGGCATGCCCTTTCCGGTGTGCTTGCCACGGCAAGCACACTAAAAACGCATCATTTCCCGCAAATCGTATACGATTTGCGGCGGAAAGGGCATGCCCTTTCCCTACATAGCGTT
>JAFTKE010000006.1 GCA_017456045.1 Oscillospiraceae bacterium | reverse complement strand
GGCTCCTTCGTCACTGTGAAGATCGAGAACATGCGCCTGCAGCACACCGAGAAGGTGATGACCGAGTCTGAGAAGGCTCCTAAGATCGCTGAGCCGGAGAAGACCTTCGGCGTGGTGAGCGTGTGCGCCGGTGACGGCATCGCCGACGTGTTCACCAATCTGGGCGTGGATGGCATCATCTCCGGCGGTCAGACCATGAACCCCAGCACCCAGGACATCCTGGAGGCTGTCAACAAGGTCCCCGCTGAGATCGTGTACGTGCTGCCCAACAACAAGAACATCATCATGGCTGCCGAGCAGGTGGACGCCCTGACCCCCAAGAAGGTCATCGTGATCCCCAGCAAGACGGTGCCTCAGGGCATCACTGCCATGCTCAGCTTCGATCCCGAGGGGACCGAGGAGGACAACACTGCTGCTCTGACGGACGCCCTGCCTCTGGTGGATACCATGCAGATCACCTACGCCGCCCGGAACTCTGATTTCGACGGCTATGACATCCATGAGGGCGACTATTTGGCCCTGTTCGGGAGCCAGCTCTTCGGCACCAGCCAGGATATCAAGGTGCTGCTGAAGGCTCTGGCCCGGAAGGTCCGGGACGACGGTCGGGAGTACATCACCATCTACTATGGTGCCGACGTGAAGGAGAAGCACGCCCAGAAGGCGGCGGACCTGTTCGCTGAAGTTTGTCCCGACGCGGATGTGAATCTGATCAATGGCGGCCAGCCGGTGTACTATTATCTGATCAGCGCAGAATAAGCTTTCTGTGAAGCAAGGCCCACTGCCAATGCAGTGGGTCTTTGGCTACATACGGAAAGGGGGGCGCCTATGGATAGGTCCCGGAAGTGGGATGGTGTGGCGCGGCTGCGGCGGATCGGGACGTTCCTGAAGCCGATGCAGATCCCGCTCCACAGCGCCTATACCAGCTTCTTTTTGGTCTTGTCTGTGTTCCCGCTGCTGGTGCTGCTGTTTGGTCTGCTGGGCTATACGTCCCTGGGGATGGAGGAGGTCATGGATCTGGTCTCCGGACTCCTGCCCCAGGCGCTGCTGCCCTTGGCGGAGCGGGTGATCGGAAGCGCCTATGAGAACACCTCGGCTATGGTGCTGTCGGTGTCGGTGATCACTGCTCTGTGGTCTGCCAGCCGCAGCGTGCTGGGGCTGATCCAGGGCCTCAACGCAGTCTATGGCGTTGAGGAAGGGCGGGGGTATCTCAGGACTCGGTGGATCAGCTTTTGGTATACCTTTTCGCTGCTGGTGCTGCTGGTGCTGACGTTGCTGTTGCATGTGTTCGGCACCACGATCTTGGACCACCTGCTCATGACCACCGATCCTGTGGTCATGTTCCTGATGGGCGTGATCGATCTGCGCCATGTGCTGATGCTGACGCTGCAGACGGTGGTGTTCACGGCCATGTACGCCTTTCTGCCGGGGCGGCGGAACCGGGTGCTGGCGTGTCTTCCGGGGGCGGTGCTGGCGGCGCTGGGATGGACGGTGTTTTCGGATCTTTTTTCGCTGTACGTGGTGTATTTCCCCAATTACGCCAATGTGTTCGGGTCGGTGTATGCCGCCGCACTGGCGATGCTTTGGCTGTATTTTTGCGTCAGCATCGTGTTTTATGGGGCAGCGTTGGACCGGTATTTGGAGGATCGGGGCTGACATCGTAACGACGCTATCCCTTCCCCTGGGGGCGTTGCTGTCAACTAAAGGGGAATGACGTCGGATCCCTGTTTGGCGGGTGATTCGCACACGCCCAGTAGGGGAGGGTCTTGACCCTCCCCTACGATAGTGTCCGCTTAAGGGACGAATAATATAGAAAATCGGCGCGTTTTGTGCGATCTTTGCGTTTCTACAGTGGGGATGCAAAGGGTCCCGTCCTAGTGAGACAGCCTGAAAACTGCGATATTTCCCGCCGATCGTATACGAATTACGGCGGAAAGGGCATGCCCTTTCCCTACGCGTGACGTTGCGACGAACTGCCCGACAAACAGGGGATGATCGTACTCCCCCCGCCCCATTGCGCTTCGCTTATGGGGCACCCCCCTCATGAATGAGGGGGGCAAGGCGTATACCGCATCTGCCAGACGAATAGGGCGCTTAAGTTGGAAGCAGTGCCCTGAGGGGGAGGCAGGGCGCTGGGGATGGCTGTGAGAAAATTTACGGTGTGTTCATTATTTTTTGCCAGGATATCGTAATATAAGGAGGTGGATGGATGTTCGGGTTCGTATGTGCCAGTGTTTCGGAGCTGGACGAGGCGCAGCGGGCGCGTTATGACGCGGTCTACTGTGGGATCTGTCGGGCGATCCGGGTGCGGCATTCTCAGGTGGCCCGGTTGGGGCTGAGCTATGATATGGCGTTTTTGGCGCTGCTGCATATGAGCCTGTATGAGCCGCAGGAGACGGCGGGAGACCGGGCGTGTATGCTCCATCCGTTCAAACCCAGAGCATGGCTGGACTGTGAGAGCATCCGCTATGCCGCCGATATGAACGTGGCGCTGTCGTATTACAAATGTCTGGACGATTGGAACGATGACCGGAAGCTGTCGGCCAAGGTCATGGCCCGGTCCCTACGAAAACGGATGCCGGGGCTCGAAGCGCAGTATCCCCGCCAGTGCGGCGCGATCCGGGACTGTATCCGGGAGCTGTCGGAGCTGGAAGGGCAGCAGTGCCGGGAGGTGGATCTCTTGGCGGGCTGCTTCGGACGGCTCATGGGGGAGATCCTGGTGCTGCGGGAGGACCATTGGGCGCCCCGGCTGCGGCAGGTAGGCTTCTATCTGGGAAGGGCCATCTATCTGGCGGACGCGATCGCGGACTATGAGAAGGACAAAAAGGAAGGGAACTTCAACCCCCTGCCCGGTGAGGATCCGGCGGTGTGGGAAGGATATCTGACCATGGCCCTGGGACGATGCACCCAGGTCTACCAGCAGCTGCCCCTGGTGCAGGACAAGCAGATCCTGGACAATATCTTGTACAGCGGATTTTGGGTCAGCTTGCGCAGGAGCAGACACGAGGAGGAAAAAGGATGATCGACGATCCTTATGTGATCCTAGGGGTGCCTCACGGTGCCTCGGATGAGGAGATCAAGCGGGCTTACCGCCGGTTGGCGAAGAAATATCACCCGGATCTGAACCCCGGGGACGAGGAAGCGGCCAAGCAGATGCAGCGGGTCAATGCGGCCTATGAGCAGCTCCAGAACAAGGATAAGGGCGGCTATGAGCCGTTCCGGGGCTACGAGGAGCCTTCCGATGGCGACCGGTATCAGACGGCGGCTTATCAGTATATCCGCTACCACCGGTATCAGGAGGCGATCAATACCCTCAACGCTACCCAAAGCCGGGATGCCCGGTGGTATTTCCTCAGTGCGGTGGCCCATGATGGGCTGGGTGATCAGACGATCGCTCTGGAGCATATGCGCCGGGCGGTGTCCATGGAGCCGGACAACTTGACCTATATCCGGGCTCTGGATCGGATGCAGAGCGGTGGCAGAGCCTACACCCAGCAGGCGCAAGAGTATGATGGCTACCCCAACCGGGCGGATCCCTGCACCAATATGCTGCTGTGCTGGTTCATGAACGCCTGCTGCTGCGGTGGGCCGGGGCCTTGCTGTTGATGCTTCTCCATATGGTATCCCTGCGGGATATATTTCATTTATCATCCCCGAAGGGGATACCGTCACTATCCATTCTTCACTAACTTGATGACATTGGGCAAGGCGTATGCCTTATTTGCTCAACAAACAGGGAAATGATCGGACTCCCCCCGCCCCACGGCGCTTCGCTTGTGGGGCACCCCCCTCATAAATGAGGGGGGCGAGGGCGTGTGTTTTTCTATTTGACGATCTGAGTGGAGCATGGTATGATGTACCCGACAATTGGATAGCTGTTTCGTGGCAGTGGGGGCGTTGGGCCTTCGCTGCTGAACAAGAAAACCGGGTGTGAGTCCCGGACGGTACCGCCGCTGTATGTGCTGAGGCGTGCTCTTTTGGCGAAAGCCAGTCACTGGAGATCTTCCGGGAAGGCGGAGCACGGCGTGGGCCCCAAGCCCGGAGGCATGAGTCAGAAGACCTACGAAACGGTGTTCTCCTGCGCCCTGCGAGTCATGGGGCGTATTCGTCACGGAAAAACGGCCGTGGCACCTGTTTTGGGTGCCGCGGCCTATTCGCATTTCAGGAGGTATTTATTTATGAAAAACAAGAAGATCATCATCGCTGCCGTGGCTCTGGTGGCGGTAGTGGCGCTGATGCTGGGCATCTGGTTCTTGACCCGGCCTGAGACCCAGGAGGGAGCCAAGGAGATCACCGTCACTGTGGTCCACAAGGATGGCTCTGAGAAGGTGTTCACCTATCATACCGACGAAGCGTATCTGGGCCCCGTGCTGCTGGCGGAGGGGCTGGTGGAAGGCGAGCAGGGACCTTATGGCCTGTATATCAAGGCTGTGGATGGGGTGACTGCCGACTTTGAAGTGGATCAGAGCTACTGGTCGCTGTATGTGGGCCAGGAGGTGGCCATGCAGGGCGCGGATACCACGCCGATCGCCGATGGAGACAGCTTCCGCCTGGTGTACACCATTGGGTAAGCTGAGCGTTCGTCAGATCTGCCTGTTCGGGATGCTGGCGGCGCTGACTTTTGGGGCCAAGTGGGTCATGGCGGCGCTGCCCAACATCGAGCCGGTGAGCCTGATGGTCATGGTGTTCGGCGCGGTGTTCGGCTGGCAGGGGCTGCTGCCCACCTTCGTGTATGTGATGGCGGAGATCTTGTTCTACGGCTTGGGGACGTGGAACATCAACTATCTCTACGTTTGGCCGCTGTTGGCGGTGACTGCCTATCTGCTTCGGCGGATGGAGCATCCTCTGGGCTGGGCCGTGGTGTCCGGGGCCTTTGGGCTGATGTTCGGTGCGTTGTGCGCGCCGGTGGATGTGTTCATCGGTGGCTGGGGCTATGCGGCGGCCAAATGGGTGTCCGGGATCCCCTTCGATATCGCCCATGGGATCGGGAACTTCGTGATCGCGCTGGTGTTGTTCGTGCCGATCCGGAAGCTGACCCAGAGACTGTATGGGCGGATGGAGCGGCATCCTTAGATAAGAACTACGAGATATGAGATACGAGATATCCCAGATCTGGGATCATCTCGTATCTCATATCTCGTATCTTGTATCTGGGGATCCGTTCTTTTATACTTCTTTGTACATGGCGGCGGCGTCGTCTTTGCGGACGGTCTCCGCCACCTGGAGGACTTCTACGGCTACCGTACGGGTGCCGAGGGCGATCTCCAGCTTGTCGCCGACTTTTACGTCGTAGCTGGCTTTCACCACACGGCCGTTGACGCTGATCCGGCCGTTGTCGCAGGCTTCATTTGCCACGGTGCGGCGCTTGATCAGGCGGGATACTTTCAGATATTTGTCCAGTCTCATGTGTTACTCCTTGTGAGCCACGGCGTCTTTCAGCCGCTGGCTGGGGGTGAAGGCGGCCACCGTGGTGGCAGGGATCTGGGTCAGCGCCCCGGTGTGGAGGTTCCGGCCGGTGCGCTGGGCACGCTCCTTGGTGTCGAAGGTGCCGAAGCCGGTGAGCTGGACCTTCTCGCCGGCGGCCAGGGCGGCGACGATGGTGTCCAGGGCCGTCTCCAGGATCAAGGCGGTGTCCTTTTGGGTCGCACCGCTGCGCTGGGCGGTGGCGGCGATCAAGTCTGTTTTGTTCATGGTGCCTCTTTTCTGGGTCACTGGATGGTCACAGCGATGGTCTGGGAGTAGGCGCCGAAGGTCTTCTTGCCGTCCACCTCTACGTAGGCACGGATCTTGAAGTAGTAGGTCTTGCCGCTTTCCAGGCCGTACTTGGTGTAGGTGGTGGAGCCGTCGGTGACGGATTTGGCGATGGAGAAGCCGGTGTCGGGGCTT
>JAFTKE010000104.1 GCA_017456045.1 Oscillospiraceae bacterium | reverse complement strand
TGTGTGATCAGCGCAGCTGATCACCAAAAGCGTGCGACCCACGCTTTTGAAAACCCCTCTGTGCTCGCCAAGAGCCGCCCTGCGGGCACTAGAGTCAGCTTTGCTGACAGCTCCCCCGGAAGGGGGCCTTGGACACTCCTAACATAGTGACATTGGGATCGCCACCTCCCTACAGCCGGTGTGTCAAGTTTTCGGTCAACATCGTACTGCAAAAGGTGCGATGGGGATCGTGGAGGTCCCTTCTTGACAAAACGGGAGGTGGATGTTATTATAACGATGGTTATATAACATTTGTTATGGAGGAGGGATATCATGCCGCCCAGATCACGGATCGATCGGGAGATGATCCGAGACGCCGCCTTCACGCTGGTCAGGGAACAGGGGATCGATGCATTGAACGCCCGTACGGTCGCCTCGAAGCTGGGCTGCTCGACGCAGCCGGTGATGTATCACTATGCGACTATGGCGGAGCTTCGGCAGGAGGTCTATGCCATGGCGGACCGGATGCACACGGCATACCTCATGGACATGGGGCCTGAGACCCAGGAGCCGTTTTTGGAGCTGGGGCTACGGTACATCCGTTTCGCTGCGGAGGAGAAGCATTTGTTCCGCTTCCTTTTCCAGTCCGATGGTCTTGGAGGGGCCGGGCTGGGGGCTATGATGGACAGCCCGGAGCTTGCGCCGGTGTTCGGTGTGATGGCGCAGTCCGGTGTCCCACCGGAGGTGGGGAAGCAGATCTTTCTGGGTTCGTTCCTGACGGCCCATGGGATGGCCAGTCTGTTGGCGAACAACGCGATGACGTATGACGAGACCCTTTGCGTCGGGACACTGTCCATGATGCTGGAAGGGCTGCTGTCCGGGATGGAGGATGTAAAATGAAAAAATTGTATGAAAAGAACGCACTGGATCATGCGCTGGTTTGGATCGGGATCTATGTGGTGGGGACTATGCTGGCGGATATGGTCTCTGAAAGCGTCGGTGTGACCAAGCTGGTGACGCTGATCGTCACGGCGGCTATGAGTGCCTATCTGCTGGTTTGGCTCCGTCGTGAAGGGCTGATGGAGCGGTTCGGGCTGTGCAACGTCCAGGGAGGCGGAAAGGTACATCTGTGGTTCCTCCCGCTGGCGCTGCTGGCTTCCGTGAACCTGTGGAACGGGGTCCAATGGAACTTGACTATCCATGAGTCTGTGTTCTATGCCGTCAGCATGATGTTCGTGGGCTTTTTGGAGGAGATCATCTTCCGTGGGTTCCTGTTTCGGGCTTTGGAGAAGGACGGCTTCCTTCGGGCGGTGGCGATCGCCAGCGTCACCTTTGGCATCGGACACATCGTGAACCTGCTGAGTGGTGCGGAGCTGATCCCCACACTGCTTCAGCTGGTGTATGCCACTGCGGCGGGCTTCTGCTTCACGGCAGTGTTCGTGAAGACCCGGAGCCTGTGGCCCTGTGTGGTCTGTCATGCATTGGTCAACGCCCTGAGCGTGTTCAGCGTGGAGGATGGGGACGTTTTCGTGATACCCATCGTGCTGACAGCGGTGGCTGCCGGTTATGGCTGGTGGCTGATGCGTGGGCAGTGGTCGAGATCCGGTCGGTCGTGATGTGAGGAGGGATGGCTATGATGACTGCCATGGCGTTGAGTTGTTTCGCTTTGCTGGCAGTGATCATCTTGGGGGCGGTCAGTCTCCGTAGGAAAAAAGAAAGCCTGAAGCCGGTACGGTATATCAGCTATGGGAAGGAGCATTTCGATCGGGATATCGAGTTCCGCTGCGAATACTGCGGCGGCCCGGTCAGCACGTCGCAGACAGAATGTCCCAGCTGCCGAGGTGCTTATGGAAGTGATCAGGTGTATTTGAAGAAAAAGCGGGAGATGGATGAACGGTATCTCCGCTATTTGGAGGTCCAGGCGGATAGTCTTCGTCAGGAGACAGAGCATATCGAAAGGACCATGGCAGTCCTGAGGACCAACATCGTCATGAGGCCAACATACTATAACTTCGATCTGGGGGAACCGCCGGTCTATACACCGGCTGAGGACTACGCCTTCCGCTGTGAGCATTGTGATTCTGAGCTTCATGGTCGAAGCAGCGACCGGGAAGGCTGTCCCAACTGTGGCGCGGACTATTCTGCCAATACGGAACTGAGGATCCGGGAAGCGGAGGACAGGCTGGAAAAGGTGCACTACGAGGAGTATATGCGTCTGAAGGAACTGGAGTGGCAGCAAAATGTGGCCAATGAGCGGAAAGATCGTTATATTTCTACGAAGTATGCCAAGCAGATAGGCTTCATTACGAAATACGCGAAATATATCGCCTTGCTGATCGTCATCTTGGTGATGGTGTTGGGAGCTGTGATATATTCGGTGCTTCTCTAAGAGAGCTATCTGGAATACATGACACGCTCCTTGATGGTCGGGGCCTCCGGCGTGGATATGGCGAAGAGACCATAGAGGGCGCCGATCCGGTCCTCGATGGCTTGATAGGGATGGTCCACACCTTCACCGGCGTTGGGGAAGGGACCGTGCTTTCGGGCCATATTCAGGATCTGGCGGCCTTTATCGTTCAGGGCCAGGACTCTGGCATAGGGCGGTGGGGCCTGGATGTCCGCTTCCGTCAGGCCCAAAAAGGCGCACATGATCATCCGGTCGATCCGGGTACGGGTGTAGCGCTTGGATTTGACGTCGGTGGCGATGGCTTCCAGGCTGGCTTCGGTGCGGGATGCGTGCATCAGCTTCCTCCACAGGCCCTCGGAGCCGTAGGGGAGGGTGGCGAACTCTTGTTCGGTCATGGTACGTAGGCGATATAAGATCGCACGCTCTCCGGAAGCGAGACTATGGAGCGCTGCACCGTGATAGAGTTGGACGGCGGATTCCGGAACGAAGGGCCGGATATCGCCGCCAGCGTACAGCAGCTGCCGCAACGAGGTGGCGGAGGGGGCGCTGGGATCCGGCACTGCGGCGTGGTAGCTACCCGGTCGGTGGATCGGCATGGGCTCCATGGCGGATTGCTGGGAGAGGATCGCTTTACAGTACTCCACCGCCAGGATGTTATTGGGGAGGGTCAGGATCGCGCCATCCAGCCCCAGGGATCCCAGGGCGGCGGTCCTGGCGACGGGGAAGGATCTGCCCTGATCCAGCTCCCGGCGCAGGGCGGGAGGGAAAGCGTCGGAAACCAGCGCTTGGGCGATGGAGAGCAACGTCTCCTTTTGGGCAGTCTCAGCGCCGAAGCACAGCTTATGGCAAAATCCCCCTAAGATGGATACGCCCTTGGCGGCGAAGCCCTCGGCGGAGGAGAGGGAGAGGGTGGTTGGGGCTTCCAGCACCAGATCCGCGCCGCTGAGGATGGCGGCTCTTGCCCGGAGGGACTTTTCCATGATGGCGGGCTTGCCTCGCTGGACGAAGTCGCCGCTCATGAGGCAGACGATCCCGCAGTCCGGTCCTTCCAGCGCGCGGATGGTGTCCAGCTGCTTCTTGTGGCCCAGATGCAGCGGGTCGTATTCACAGATGATGCCTACGGTCTTCAAAATATCCCCTCCTTTTGAAAAAAGTTTCAGGTTAGGGCTTGAGATTTTCTGGCTGATACGATAGAATAGTGTTAGCTATGGGTATCATACCACAAAGTGCGTAAAATGAAAATATCAATTTTAGGAGGACATTCCAATGAACGTTCTAGTCATCAACGCTGGCAGCTCCAGCCTCAAGTATCAGCTGATGGATCCCGAGACCGGCGCTGTTTCCGCCAAGGGCCTGTGCGAGCGCATCTATATCGACGGCCGTCTGACTCATAAGGTGGGCGATAACAAGGTGGTCAAGGACATCCCCATGCCCAGCCACTCTGAGGCCATCGCCGCTGTCCTGGATATCCTGGTGGATCCTGTGGATGGCGTGATCAAGTCTGTGGACGAGATCGATGCTGTCGGTCATCGCGTGCTGCATGGCGGCATGGAGTTCTCTGACTCCTGCATCATCGATGATGCGGTCATCGCTGCCATCGAGAAGTGCATCCCCCTGGGCCCCCTGCATAACCCCGCCAACGTGATGGGCATCCGTGCCTGCCAGGCTGTCTTGCCCAAGACTCCTCAGTTGGCTGTGTTCGACACT
>JAFTKE010000103.1 GCA_017456045.1 Oscillospiraceae bacterium | reverse complement strand
GTGCGCACACTGGGGCGGAAGGGGGATGCGGGCGGCGACGTGATGGTTTTTGGGCGGCATAGACCTAGATCATCGTTCAGCGTTTCAGCAAGTCTGATAAGTTTTCTGAACTTTTATGTTACTGCCCGCATTCCTCTTCCGACCTCGCTACGCTCTTCCACCTTCCCCCCGGAGGAAGGTATATGCGCCCCTGCTGGGCGCTCGGCGGCCATCGGCCGCCGCATCTCATCGCAATGCTAAACGATAATTTACGATGGTCTCGACTTTTCCAGCAAACTGAAGCCCGCCGCGTTTCATTCGCGGCGGGCCAAAACACATCTTCACTTCAAGATCTCATGGAACCGGAAATACCGGCAGGTATTGTTATAGCTGATGTCCTCCACCATCTTGCCCAGACGAGCCATGTCGGCGGGGTATTCCCCATCCTCCACCATCTGACCGAACAAGTTACACAGGATCCGGCGGAAATACTCGTGGCGGGTGTAGCTCAGGAAGCTGCGGGAGTCGGTGAGCATCCCGTTGAAGGTGCCCATGGCGCCCAGGCTCATGAGGCTGACCATCTGAGCCTCCATACCGGGCCTGTGATCGTTGAACCACCAGGCAGATCCTTGCTGGATCTTGCCGGGGATCGGACTGTCGGACTGGAAGCAGCCGATCAGAGTGCCCACCACACCGTTGTCCGAGGGGTTCAGGGAATAGACGATCGTCTTGGTCAGAGCGTCCCCCATCTCGTAAGCGCTCAGCAGCCGGGACAGGCCCAGAGCATTGGAAGCGTCGTTGATCGCGTCGAAGCCGGTATCCGGGCCCAGCTTGCCATACATCTTCTTGGAATTGTCCCGGATGCAGCCGAAATGGAGCTGGTTGACCCAGTCATACTTCTTGTATTCCTTGCCCACGCTCACCAGCAGCGCGGTGTGGTAGGCCAGCTGCTCATCCCAGCTGATGCCCTTGCCAGCCTTTGCTCTGGCGAAGATATCATCCAGCTGCTCGTCCGTAGCTTCCACATAGAACGCATAGTCCAGCCCGTGATCGGCAGTGCGGCAGCCATGGGCTTCGAAATAAGCCGCCCGGTCCGCCAAGGCCCGCTTCATATCCGCCACGGTGTCGATGGGATAGCCCACCACTTTTTCAAGCCGTGCCACATACTGGGGGAAATCCGGCTTGTCCGCCCGCATGGCCTTGTCAGGCCGGAACGCCGGCAGCACCACCGCAGGCATGGTAGGATCCTGGGCCATCAGCTCATGGTACTTCAGATCATCGGCAGGGTCATCCGTGGTGCAAAGGAGCTTGACGTTGGACTTCTTGATCAGACCACGGGCAGACATCTCAGGCTTCGCCAGGATCTGGTTGCACTTCTCATAGACCTCCATGGCATTGTCTCCGGTCAGCGGCTCATAGATATCGAAATACCGCTGCAGCTCCAGATGGGTCCAGTGATACAAAGGGTTGCCGATCAGGTTGGGGATCGTCTCCGCCCACTTCTGGAACTTCTGATCCAGAGGTGCGTCCCCGGTAACGTACTGCTCCGCCACGCCGCAGGAGCGCATGGCCCGCCACTTATAGTGATCGCCCCCCAGCCACACCTGGGTGATCGACTGGAACCGCCGATCCTCATAGATATCCTTGGGATCGATGTGGCAGTGGTAGTCGATGATCGGCATCTTGGCGGCGTGCTCGTGATACAGCCGCTTCGCCGTCTCCGACTTCAACAAAAAATCCTTGTCCATAAAAGCTCTCATAGATATTCCCTCCATCTGGATGTAGGGGCGACCATCGGTCGTCCAAACAGTCTGTACCTTTATCCATCATACCAGCCCTGCCCTGGATCGTCAAGTCACAGATCCCCATTTTATACATATTTTAGATGATGACCCACCCTTTTTCTGTCCATTCTGCCCAAATATCCATTGACAAAACCCGCACCCCGGAGTATGATATCCCTGTAGGACTATAACACCGAAAAGGAGTTTCGATACTTATGAATGAGCTTCAAAAAAGGGTCAGTGAGATCGGCGTGGTCCCGGTGATCAAGCTGACGGACCCCCTGCGTGACGCCGCTCCCCTGTCCGATGCCCTGTGCGCCGGTGGCGTACCGGTGGCAGAGATCACCTTCCGTGCCGCCGGAGCCGACGATGCTATGCGCATCATGGTGGAGCGCCACCCTGAGATGCTGGTGGGTGCGGGCACCGTGCTGACCACCGAGCAGGTGGACAAGACCATCGCCGCCGGTGGCAAATTCGTGGTCACTCCCGGCCTGGACATCGAGATCGTGAAGTACTGCCAGGAAAAGGGCATCACCTGCTTCCCCGGCTGCACCACCCCCACCGACTACCACGCCGCCTACAAGCTGGGCCTGGAGGTCCTGAAGTTCTTCCCTGCCGAGCAGTCCGGCGGTCTTGCGAAGATCAAAGCGATGGCCGCTCCCTTCGCCATGTTCAAGGTCATGCCCACCGGCGGCATCTCTTTGAAGAACCTGGCAGAGTATGCCGCCTGTCCCGTGATCTGCGCCTGCGGCGGCAGCTATATGTGCCCCGATAAACTGATCCAAGCAGGCGAATGGGACGAGATCACCGAGCTGTGTAAGAAGTCCGTGGAGATCGTGAAGGAGGCAAGAGCATAATGGCAAAGATCATCACCTTCGGCGAGCTGATGCTGCGGCTGCAGCCGTATAACTATGAGCGCTTCGTCCAGTGCGACCATGTGGAGTTCCCCTTCGGCGGCGGCGAAGCCAACGTAGCCGTGTCCCTGGCCAACTAC